>NZ_JBMNDR010000021.1:0-67312 GCF_052543235.1 Streptomyces sp. SAS_272
AGGACGGCGGTGAAGTCTGCGTGGGAGAGGGTGAGAAGGGTTCCGGACGTCTCGGCGGTGACCGTGCAGTCGTGACGGGAGTCGGAGTCCGACAGGGAGGGTGGGCAACGAGCGGGCAGGATCACGGGTATCCGTCCACCTGCAGAAAGCTAGCCGCTGAACCTGCCGCATTCAGGGGGAGAGGGGATGCTTACCTCGAAACGGTGACAATCAGTTGAATGCGGTTTATCGGCCCGCAATGTGTCATCGCCCCGTCCGGGCAGCCGGGCAGCCGGGCAGCCGGGCCGTCTCCTGTCGTCCGACGGCTGCCGAAGTCCGGTCCGGGAGACCGCCGGAGCGGGCTGCACCGCGCAAGGAGACGTCGTCAGGGGTGGACGGTTGTTTCCGTTGCCCGGCGCGCAGCCCGTGCCGAGATCCGTCGGTCCAGTTGCTGTGCGGGAGCGACGCGACCCGTGCAAGAGGTCATCTCATTTGGCGAGTCTGCGGTAGCGGATGAGGGTGGGGGGCCGGGCTGGTGAAGGCGAGGAAGCGTTCGGCCTTGCGTTCGTCTCGGCGGTAGCCGGCGAGCCGGGCCATGGTCGTTCTATGGTCCAGCGGTGGCGTCCGAGCCGCTGCGAGGACTCGATTCCCCTGCGGGCGATGCGGTGGCGGATGCCGCGCTGGCGCAACCTCGCGGGCGCACCTTCTGGTGCTGCCGTACATCCTCGCCCGGGCCGCGACCGGCAGTCAGGCCGGAGGCGGACCGGGCCGCGGCCGGCACTCGGCACCTCGGTGCAGGGTGACCGCCGACGGCCCGCCACGGTGGTCATGGACGGAGCGCGGGCCCGGTCAGAACACGTCGGTGGTCCACAGGAGATGCATATCCCATGCGATGTCCAGGGATTCCTTCGCTCCCTGATACCACGCACGTTGCGCGGTGTCGTCCGGCACGGCGTGAAGGGCCGCGAGCACATCGGCCGGCATCCATGCTCCACCCCAGCGGCCCAGCCAGGTCCCAGGCGCCTCGGCGGGTTCCGGGGTCCGCGGTATGGCGTAGCCCTCGCTCCGGAGAATCTCCAGAGCGGTATCCCGTTGATTCCTCATCAGATGCTGCGGGGAGAAGATCCCGTAGGCATCCAGACTGATTCTGCTCCCGTTCAGGTAGGCCTCCCATGCCGCCTCCGCCGTGGGCTGATCGCGCCAATCGACCACGGGGATCTCCACGGAGGGCCGCGCCGCCCACGGGCCGCCGGTACTCGCGCGCACCTCCTGCGGTGCGGATCCCACCACGACGAATGCGAGCTCGTGGCACGGGACAGGGAGCTCGATGCTCTGTCCCGTCCCGCTGTCCCAGCTGGTCGTCATTCCCGCCGCGATCCGGACGATGTACTCGCCATCGTCAAGCCCCTCATGGGCGTCGAACAGTGCGCCCTCGAGTATCTCGGTCGGCACGCCGTCCCAGTTGAAGAACCTCCGGATCGGAGGGCCCCCCGTCGCAGAGACGATCTCGAAGTCGTAGTCGCCCGGGCTGCCCAGGTCGCGGCCGAGTGCGTAGGACGAAACCCGACAGGCAATACCGTCTTCCACCACGTAGGTCTTCCGGGCCAGACCGCAGGTGATGAACTTGCGACCCTCAGACGTAGGAACTCTCACCTCCAAGCGCGTCTGCATCAGGTGCAGGCCGTCCTGAGACACCGTCTCCACCCAATCGGTGTGGATCCTCCCGTCGGTCATGCCGCTCTCCCTGCCGTTCGGTGCGAGTGGATTCGATGCCCGGCCGCGGGGAGGGCTCGATGCCGTCCGGCCGGGAAATGGGCGATCACGGCGTCCCGGACGTCGGTCTCCGGGGTGAGGGACAACGCGACGGTGGCCTTGCCGCTGCTCAAAGCACATCTACGGGCTCGTAGAGCGCCGCTGCTCAAAGCACATCTACGGGCTCGTAGAGCACGTCGGTTCTGAGTATTGTTTTCGTACCCTCAAGAAGCGGGGCCGAGTCGTGAAGCGTCCGATGCCAGAAGAGGAGCGCATCGCCCGGTTCGGGGCGGTGGGCACTCAATATTTCCTCAGGCTTCGCTAGCCGCGGCCAGTCGGAGAAGTCACGTTGCGCAAAGGGAAGATCGTTCTGTTTATCGGCGATGAACCGCGTTTCTCCGCCCACGGCCTCATAAGACAGGTACACGACGACCGTCAGGAGAGTGCGCCTTCCGTCGGGGGCGAAATAGGGCGAATCGTAGTGCGGGACAATGAATCCGCCGTGTTCGTAAGTGATGAAGCGCATACGCGGATTGACGGCCGCCGGCCTCCAGGGCCTTCCGTCCGAATCCGTCGGATCGTCCGATCCCACTTCAAGCGATAGAAGCGTCCGCAGCCTGCGGTAGAATTCCGCCGCAAGGGATGTGGATTCGGCCGTGGCGCGGAGATGAGCGACCGGATCTCCCTCTGCATAGTTGGCGGCAATGCCGTCTCGACCCACCGGGGCAAAGCGCTGGGCGGCCAGTTCGGTCGCGAATGCCTCCACTTCGGCCGGAGTGAGAAAATGGCGAATCACCTTGGCGTTGGCCTTTGGGATCTCCGATTCGATCGGGGCCCATGAGTCATCGGCAGATATTCGGCTCAGCGCTTCTTCGGAGAGCTCAAAGGGATTTACCGGCATTTCGAACATGATCACTTCTCCGTGCTGAGGCCGTCGTCGATCCCAACGTGGCCGTGGGCCCCACAGCCCGGAACGGCCGCGGCCGGCGCATTGAGGTGGGCGGCGGGACCGAGGGCCGCGTACTTGTGCGCTCCGAGCCCGAGGAGGGACTCGAAGCCCGTGGAGTCAATGCCTGCAGGGAGCGTGGGCCACTGGGCGATTATCGTCACGATGACGATATTAGGTCGGGGTGAGCCCACAAAGCAAGCAGGACGTGCCCAACGCGGCGGAGAGGGCCGGGAGACGGTGCGGGGACCGGCTCAGGGGACTACCGAGGCGAGGTAGTCCCACGCGGCGCTGGTCGGCTTGCCGACCGACGGTCTGCGTCACGCCCGGGGGCGCGGCGCGAGGAGGCCGCGGTCACGCCGGGGTGAGCACCGAGCGGTGCCGGCGGCCGGAGAAGGGGCGCGTCGCCGACGCGTCCGGCGAGGCTGCGCCCACCGGTCGGGCTCGACTCCGGGTTGCGCACGAGCGGAGAAGGATCAGGCGGAAGGGCCCGGCACCCGTGGTGCGGGGGCGGTGGACGGCCGGCCGGGCGGCGGCGGTCCCGCGGGCGGAGTCGCTCGCCGGTGCAACCGTCCGTCGCGGGCGTCCGAGGCGCGTCGCGGTCGCGGAACCTCAGGCGTTGGGCTCCCAGACGAATCCGTCGGGGTCGGTGAAGGGCCCGGCGTCGCTGCCGATCGCGAGCCGGGACGACCCCGTCCCCTCCGGCGGTACGCCGGCGACCTTGGCCAGGCCGCGACGCCCGTACAGCGACAGCTTGACGGGGCTCGACGAGGCGTCGAACTCGACGTACTTGCTGCCGAAGCTCTTCGCCACCTTGAGACCGCGCTCTACGTAGAACTGCTTGCTCGCGGCCATGTCCGTCACGCCCAGCAGTACGACGATCTCGTCGATCTGCCGGCTGTCCGGGCCGGTGTCCTTCTTCGAGGAGCTCGCGATCTGCCAGACGGTTCCGTCCGGGGCCTGGAGGACGCCGCCGTAGCCCCACAACGACTTCTTGGCGGGCTTCAGCGCGGTGGCGCCGGCGTCGAGCGCGGTGGCGAAGAGGCTGTTGACGATCGACGGCTGGGACACCACGAGCGAGACCGTGAACCAGCGGAAGCCGGAGGTCGGCTCCTCCGACGCCCGCAGGCGTACCTCTTTGCCCAGGCCGAAGCCCTGCGAGTAGAAGCGCTCGGCGGCCGCCGGGTCGGCCACTTCCAGGGTGATGAAGTCGATGGAGGTCATGTCCTTCACGCTAGGCGTCCTCGGCGGCCGTTGCTTCTCCGATCCTGACCGATGTCGTCGGCAGGCCCGACCCACCGGCGACAGCCCGGCCGACGACGCTTCCGGCAGCCCGGCAGCCCGGCAGCCCGGCAGCCCGGCAGCCCGGCAGCCCGGCAGCCCGGCAGCCCGGCAGCCCGGCAGCTAGGCAGCCCGGCCACCGCCGCGGTCGGGCTGCCACTCGGTCACCCCTCGACCCACTCCGGCTCACCTCGACCCATGCCCCCGCCGTGCCGCTGCGAGCGCGGGTGCGAAGCGGCCTGCCCGCCAACCGGGCGAGCGGGGCGGCCAGAACGGCATGGTGAGCGGGCCCGAAGGGGCCGCGCCCGGAGACTGGTCGCCCGGCGCCAGGCAGGAGAGACCATGGACGACGGCAGCCCCCGCCGAGGCTCCCAGGGCACCGTGACCGCCGGCGCGGACCGCGGGGCCGGCAATCGGGCCGGGGTGCTGGGCACCGCCCTCGCCGGAGTGCTCGCCTTCGCGCTCTCCTCCGGCTCGTGGCAGTGGTTCTCCACCTACCTCGGCGTCACCCTGCTCGCCGTGATCTTCTCCTTCACCCGCCCGCCGGGCCCCACGCCCGGCGGGCGGTCCGAGTACGTGCGGGCCTTGAGCGCCTACTCGCTGGTCGTCGGCCTGTGCACGGCCCTCGCGGTGGCACCGGCCATGCAGCGCTGGGCCTGGTTCTTCCCGATGCCCGGCACCCGCGCCGAGTGCGCCCACCTGGGCAGCTACGCGGCGCTCCAGGCCCAGGCCGCCCTGGGCGACCTGGGCGGCCACGACAGCGCCGCGCTGGCGTACGCGCAGAGCGACCAGAGCCGGCGCGCCGTGAACGACTGCCTGGCATCCACCACGACGCTCTGGCTGCCCGTGTACGCGCTGGCGGCGGCCCTCCTGACGGCGCTCGGCTCCTGGCTCGTGTGGCGGATCGGCGCGCTTCGGCAGGCGCCACGTCTCCGGTGAGTGAGATGCGTCCTGCCCGTCGACGGCATGCGGCCGGCCCGGGGGAAGGCGGCGCGGCGCGTCAGTGGGGCGGGACGGGGAAGAGCATGCAGCTGCTGGTGGCGTGGGCCAGCAGCCGGTCCTCGGAGTCGCGCAGCTCCGCCTGGGCGAGCGCGGTGCGGCGGCCGCTGTGCAGGACGGTGCCGATGGCACGGATCTTGCCGGTGTCGACGGTGACCGGGCGCAGGAACTTCAAGGTCAGGTCCAGCGAGGTGTAGCCCGTGCCCTGGGGCAGCACGGACTGGACGGCGCAGCCGGCCGCCGAGTCGAGGAGCGTGGCGAAGACTCCTCCGTGGACGCTGCCGATCGGGTTGTAGTGCTCCTCGCCCGGCACCAGCGCGAAAACCGCCCGCCCGTGCTCGGCCTCCTCCAGGGTGAAGCCCAGCGTGGCGGCCACGGGCGGGGCGGGCAGCCGCCCGGCCAGGATCTCGCGGAGGAAGTCGAGGCCGCTGTGGTTCCCGACGGCTCCGGCCGAGACGGCCGGGTCCGACCACTCGAACGTTCGTGACCTGCGCATTCCCACTCCCTGGCATGGCTGACTTCTGTGGGCGAAGTTAGCTCTGCGATCCTCTGGCTGTCAATGACGAAGCCAGCCTAGGATGGGAGTATGAGGTGGCTGGAGACGA
This sequence comes from Streptomyces sp. SAS_272, assembly GCF_052543235.1. Classification (NCBI taxonomy): domain Bacteria; kingdom Bacillati; phylum Actinomycetota; class Actinomycetes; order Kitasatosporales; family Streptomycetaceae; genus Streptomyces; species Streptomyces sp. SAS_272. The sequence continues at coordinate 5,563 of NZ_JBMNDR010000021.1, forward strand.
GCGCTGAGAACTGCACGGTCCGTCGCACCCTGGACCTGATCGGCGAGAAGTGGTCGCTGTTGCTGGTTCGGGACGCCATGAACGGCGTCCGGCGTTTCGACGACTTCCGGCGGCATGTCGGACTGTCCGAGGCCGTCCTGGCCGACCGGCTGCGCAAGCTGGTGGCGGCCGGGATCCTGGAGACCGTCGCCTACCGCGAGCAGGGGCGTCGTACCCGGCACGAGTACCGGCTCACCCGCAAGGGCTGGGATCTGTGGCCCGCGATGATCGCCCTCAAGCAGTGGGGCGACCAGTACACGGCCGACCCCGAAGGGCCGCCCTTGGAGGTGAACCATGTGGACTGCGGCGAGCCTCTGCGCGCGACGGTCGTCTGCGCGGAGGGCCACGGCCCGTTGAATCCTCGGGAGGCCCGTACGCGCCCGGGCCCCTCGGCGCTGCCCCTCGGCTGACAGGCCGGAAACCGCTCACGAGGCCGCGGCCGCTCGCGAGGCCGCGGACGCCCACGTGCAGTTTCCGGCCGGTGACCACGGACCCGGGGGGCCGGCCGCCGAGGCCGGGCTGCTGACGCCCGGGAAAGGGGGCCGGGAGCGTGGCGCGGTGTCAGCCGGTCGAGCTGCCCGCGATCCACTCGCTCCACGGCATGTTCCAGTCGCTGAGGCCGTTGTCCGGGGCCAGTTCGGTCTTGTCCTCGGAGTTCTTGACGATCACGACGTCACCGGTCAGCGAGTGGTCGAAGAACCACGCGGCGGGCTGCCTGTGGTTGCCGCCACCCCTGACGTCCCTCAGCCCCACGCATCCGTGGCTGGTGTTGACCTTGCCGAAGACCGAGTCGGCGCCCCAGTAGTTGCCGTGGATGAACGTGCCCGAGTCGGTCAGACGCATGGCGTGCGGCACGGCCTTGATGTCGTACGAGGGCTTGCCGTTCTTCTCGTTGAGGCCGACGCTCGCACCGTTCATGTGGATGTGGCTGAACTTCTCGGAGATCACCATCTGACCGTTGTACGTAGGGTGCTCGGCGCTGCCTGACGAGATCGGGACGGTTCTGATCGTCTTGCCGTTCCGGACGACGGTCATCTGCTTCGTCTTCGCGTCGACGCTGCTGATCTGGCTGCGGCCGATCGTGAACGTGACCGTCTTCTGGATGCCGTCCCGGGTGAGCGTGACGGTGACGGTGGAGCCGGGGTTCCAGTAGGTCTCCGGGCGGAAGTCGAGGCGGTGGTCGCCGAACCAGTGGCCGACGACCTGCTGGCCGCTGCTGGAGCTGATCTGGATCTCCGACTGCACGGCGGCCCGGTCGTTCACCGCTCTGTCGAAGGTGACCGACACCGGCATGCCCACGCCGACGGTCGAGCCGTCCTCGGGGGAGAGGTGCCCGATGAAGTCGTTGGCCCAGGAGACCGTGGTGATCGTGGCGTTGCCGCTGGCGGAGCGGCCCTTGGCGTCCTGTGCCTCAGCGGCGATCTGATACTCGGTGGCACGCTTCAGCGGGCCGTCCGGCTTCCAGGACGTGCGGTCCGCGGACACGGTGCCCGGGACCTCGGCCCCGGTCGCGACGGCGGTCATGGTCACCTTGGTGAGCGTGCCCTTGCCGACGGTGACACCGACCGGGTCATCGACGCCGACGTGGTGACTGCCTTGCCCGGGCGTGATCTCTATGCGGGCCTCGGAGGCTTCCACGGCGCCCTGCTTCGCCTGGGCCTGCGCCGATGCCTGTGCCGGTGGTGTGGCCCGGTTCCCGGCGTCGTCGGCGCCGGTGGCAGCGATGCTTGTACCGCCGAGGGCCGTGACCGCGAGCACGCCGCCAAGAACGCCGGTCGTAGCCACCAGTCCGGTGCGTCGTTTCCTCAGCATGATCAAACACTTCTCCCATGGCGCTGTCTCTGCGTCTGCGCTGATCACCCGAGAGGCGCAACCAGCCTTGAGACTACTTATAGACATGGCTATGTCCATAAATGGGTAAATTGTGGCGAAGGCCACGACGTGACTCGTTCCAGGCGCGTGGCGGCTGAGTGTCCGTTCGTGGACCGAGCGTCACCTTCCCCTGCCTCGGTTCTCCGCCCCGGGGAAGGCAGCCTGCTGCGCCGAGGCGGCCCGTCCCTTCAGGGCTGCGGCCGTCGCACCCCCGGCGCTTCAGCCGTTCCCGGCGCCCGTGTGCGCGTCCTGCGTGTCGGCGGCGACGGCTGCGTCCCGCAGGGCGTCCAGCAGGCCGCGCAGGGCGGGCTGTTCGAGGGCGATCTCCCGGACGGCCGCCGAGATCACCCGGACCGGTTCAGGGTTGCGGACCTGGCGTACGACGACGCCGGGGTGCTGGTTGCGCAGCCCGAGCCGCGGCATCAGGGCGACGCCGAGACCTGCCGCGACGAAGCCCTGCGCGGTGGCGTAGTCCTCGCTCTGGATGACGAAGTCGGGGCTGAACCCGGCCGCCGCGCAGGAGTCGACGACGGGTTCCAGGCAGGGGCCGGGGGGCTCGCTGCCGACCCACTGCTCGCCGGACAACTCGTGCAGGTCGATGACTTCGTTGCCCGCAAGCGGATGACCGATGGGCAGTACGGCGGCGTACGGGTCGTCGAGGAGGCGGACGAGCCTGAAGCCGTCGCCGGCGCGGTCCCGCGACTCGACCACCACCGACAAGTCGGCCAGGCCTCCCGCCACTTCCTTGAACGGGTCCTGCGGGTCGGCCAGTTGGAGGTCGACGCGGACACCGGGGTGCTCGGCGCGCAGTCCGGCCAGGGCGGGCGCCACCAGCGTCGAGCCCGCCGTGGCGAAGTACCGGACCGACAGCCGGCCGGTGCGTCCCGCGCGGAGGTCGGCGAGCGCGGTCTCCGCCTGGGCGACCGCCGCACTGATCAACGCCGCGTGCTCGGTGAGCAGCAACCCGGCCGCCGTGGGGCGCACCCCGCGGCCGACCCGCTCCAGCAGCGCCGTACCGGCCTGTTTCTCCAGCGCCGCCACCTGCTGACTGACGGCGGACGGGGTGTAGCCGAGGTGTGCCGCGGCTGCGGTGACCGTGCCACTCGTGACCACCGCGCGCAGGACCTGCAGTCGCCTCACATCAAGCATGAAGCACAGCTTAACAGTATGGGTAGAACCATTTGCTTGTCCTCAAAGCTTGGCTGAGGCACCTTCATTGGCAGGGATCGGGCAGGCCGGGGCGAGAACGACCGCCGGTACACCGGACCGAAGAGACGGAAGGGGAGGAGTCGCCATGAACGACGGCACTGGGGCGAGGAGTCTGTGGGGCGGATTGCGGGTGGCCGTGCTCGCCCTGCTCTGGGGCTCGACCTTCCTGTGGACAGAACTGGCGCTGCGCGGGCTCTCCCCGCTCCAGGTCACGTTCACGCGCTGCACCCTCGGCGCGCTCGTCCTCGTCGTCTCCTGCCGCGCATCGGGGCGCCGGCTGCCGAAGGGGGCCGCCGTCTGGCGGCACCTCGTCATCGCGGCCTTCTTCTGCAACGCCCTGCCGTTCGCCCTGTTCAGCCTGGGTCAGCAGACCGTGGACTCCGGGCTTGCGGGCGTCCTGAACGCGACGACCCCGCTCTGGTCGATCGCCCTCGGTCTGGCCCTGGGCTCCGAGCGCGGGCTGCGGCCCGTCCGGCTGGCGGGTCTCCTGCTCGGCTTCACCGGCACGATCGTCATCTTCGCCCCCTGGCGGACGGCCGGGGCCGACGGCTGGGGCGCCCTCGCCATCCTGGGCGCGGCCGCGAGCTACGCCGTGGCGTTCACGTACATGGGCCGCACCCTGGTCCGCAGGGGAACCCCCACGATCTCGCTGTCCGCCGCCCAGCTCGTCGCCGCGAGCGGACTGAGCGCCCTCGCGGTGCCCATCGGCGGTCTGGAGTCCATCGATCCCGGCCCGACGGTTCTGGTCGCGGCCGTCGTGCTCAGCGTCTGCTGCACGGCCGTCACCTTCCACCTCACCTACCGGATCATCAACGACGAGGGCGCGACCAACGCCGCGGTCGTCGGATATCTGCTGCCGGTCGTGTCCGTGCTGCTGGGCGCGGTCGTCCTGGGCGAGGACCTGAGCGTACGGGTGGTGCTGGGAATGGTCGTGGTGCTGGCGGGCGTGGGGATGACCCGGAGGCAGGGGACGGCGGCGACCGCCCAGGAGGCGACTGCTCAAGAGGTGCCTGCTGGCGAGGCGACTGCTCAGGTGGCGGCCGCGCCCCGGCCCGGCCCGGAGGTTCACCCGACCGACGGTCGGCGCCCCCTCTCGGGGAACCGCCGATGACCCTCGGGTGCGCCCGGCCGACCGCCATGGCGCCAAAGGCGTACTGCAGGTGGGACCCGCCTGAGATGATGGCAGAAACCCTCACAGGAACGGAGAGTGGAGCGTGCTCCTGCTCATACTGGCGGTCGTCTTGCTGCTTCTCGTCGGCGGCTGCGTCTGCGTCTACTGGGAGGCCCGGGGCGACGCCCCCCGCTGGGCACGTGGTGTGGCGAAGGCGACGCTGGTCGGCAGTGAACTGGCGCGCAGCACGCGCCGGAGCTCCCGCTCACGGCAGAGCGACGGAGACGACTAGGTTCTGTCGTCGGCCAGGACAAGGAGAGCTCGTCCGTGGCCTGCCCGGTCCGCTTCGGGGCGCGCGGATGCGGGGCATGACCGTCTCGTGCGCTGTGGGAGAGCATCGGCTTCCAGGAAACCGGCCCGTCGGGATATGAGGCGCTGCGGGCCGAGGGGGCGGGCGGCCGAACGCACTGCCGGGTTCCGTCGTCCGGGATGCTGTGGCAGGGCGGGGCCGATCGGCCTTTACTGGAAGGTGAGGATCACCGCAACAGGCGACCGACTCGTTTCGCCAAGGCAGGAGGTCTCGCCATGGACCCGCCTCTGCGAGAGCGCGACCTACCGCACCTCGTGGTCGACCGCCCGGACCGGCTGCGCGGCCGGGTCTTCCTCCTCGACGACCAGCCGACGCTCGTCGGGCGGGACTCCGACTGCCAGATCCAGGTGGGCGATCCGGGCGTCAGCCGACGGCACGCGGTGGTGTGGCGGGCCTCGGGCCGGACCACCGTCGAGGATCTCGCCTCCACCAACGGGACCATGCTGAACGGTCGCCCGGTGTTCGGGCAGCAGGTGCTGCACTCGGGCGACGTGCTGGATTTCGGGCCCTTGGAGGTGCACTACGAAGAGCCGCGCCTTGCCGACCGGACCGTTCAGGCCCCGAAGCCCACAGCCGGCGGCGCCTCGGCCACCATGCCGGGCTGGGGCCCCGCCCCTGAGCCCGGGCCCACGCCTTACGGCGCTCCCGCCGCAGGGCCGCCGCCACCCTCCGGTCCCCCGGGCCGCTCGGCGCCGCGCGAGGCCGGCCGTACGCCGCCCGGCGGCGAGCGGCGGTTCGACGTCGGGGCGCAGCAGGCCGACCGGCTGAGCAACGTCGCCGGGGACCAGTACAACTACGTTCAGCAGGCGCAGCGCGAGAGCTTTTTCCAGGAGATCGCCGCGACCCGCACGAGGGCGCGACACCTGATCGTGCTCGGCTTCCTGCTCTTTCTGGTCGGGGGCGGGATCTACGGCTGGGTGATCATTCGATTCATTACCAGGACCAACGACGATATTTCGTCGGGGAGTTCGAACTTCGACTCCTCCTCGGAGCTGCTCGGGCCGAAGGTGGCCGGGGTGCCGGTGGGGGCGGTCGGGTTCGCGATGGCGGCCATCGGGACGGTTCTGACGGTCATCGGGATCGTTCTGCACATCGTGACGACGTCCCGGCGCCGCCGCTTCGAGGATGCCGAGCGGCAGGCGTCCTGGCAGCGGTGAGGAGATGGGGAGCCATGGCCTTCAACATCGGCAACCAGCAGGGCGGCGTGGTCAACAACGTCGCAGGGAACCAGACCGTTCACGGTGGCCAGTCGGCCGTCTTCACAGCGGGCGGGCAGGAGGTGCGCGGCCTGGTCCGGGAACTGAGGGAGTCGATCGAGCGGACGGAGTTGCCACCGGCTGTCGAGCCCGAGGTGCGGGCCGAGCTGGACTCGCTGGACGAGGAGGTCGCCCGGTCGGAGCCGGATCGGGAGGCGGTGGCGGGCCGGCTCGGCCGGATCACCCGGCTGCTGTCCTCGGCGGGTGCGCTGGCCACGGCCGGCACCGGGCTGATCGGGCCGCTCGGAGCGCTCGCGGGCTGGCTCGGCGCACTCGGCCAGCCCATCTTGCGGGCGATCGCAGGTTGACGGGAGGAAGCTGACGGAGAGGGCCTTGACCCCGGATTGTCGGACGTCGGCCATGCCGACTCTGACCGAAGAGACAGAACCCGGGCGAACTCCGGCGGACCACCGCCGAAGCCGGCAGGGATGTTCACGCCCGTTCGTCGGCAGGAAGCCGCCCAGGTGGTGTGCTCTGTCCGGACCCTCGGCGTGAGCGTCGCTCGCGGCGGACCACGGGTGATCGCCGGTAGGCTGCGGTGGTGCGCACGGTCGAGGTTCTGCTGGACGAGGCGACGGATGCGGCCGTACGGGAGGCGTGGCGACGGCTCGCGGATGCGGGCCTGCCCAGTCAGGCACGCCACCGCTCTCCGACCAACAGCCCGCATCTCACGCTGGCTTCGTGCGGGGAGTTGACTGCCCCGATCCGCTGGGAGCTCGCCGACGTGGCGGCCGCGCTGCCGCTGGCGGTGAGGTTCACCGGTGTGGTCCGTTTCGAGCGGCCCACGTCGGTGCTGGCCTGGGCGTTGGACCTCGACAGTGCACTGGCTGCCCTGCACCGCCGGGTGTGGGAGGCGGTGGTCTCGGACAGCCGGCCCGAAGCCCTCAACCCCTTCCACGAGCCCGGACGCTGGATTCCGCACGTCACCCTCGGACGGACCCGGCGGGCCGGGGCCTTCGCCGACCGGCGGATCCCCGAGCTGCTGCCGGCGCCGCCGTTGTCGGTGAGGCTCACCGCCTTGCGCAGTTACGACACCGAAACCGGCGCCCTGGAGCTGCTTGAGCCTCGTCTCCGCCCGTGATCGTGAAGTGACTTCGCCACCGCCACCGCCACAGCGCCGGGGCTGTGTGCCCGCCCGGGCGGGCGGAGAGCGTGCGCCCGGGAGCCGACGGCTCTCCGCTCCCGGGCGGGGCCTCGCGTCAGATCGCCCGGCGCCGCAGGGTCCACGCGCCGAGGGCGAGCAGACCGGCCGACAGGGCGAGGAAGACGCCGCTCTCCACGGCTTGCATGCTCCAGAACTGGGACGCGGGATGGTACTCGGCGGCCTGCGAAGCCACGCCCTGCCGGGTCAGGCAGGTCTGGATGGTCTCCGTCCCGTCGCAGCCGGACGGGTTGAAGGAGATCTCCCGTCCACTCTTGTCGTAGTACGTGGAGCCCACCCGCCAGGCGTCGTCGGGGACCCAGCTCCTGCCGCCCCGTTCGCTCTCCCCGGTGCTCTGCGCCACGCTGCCGGTGATGCGCTCGGCCGCGACGTAGTGGGGCCTGGCTGCCGAGGCGAGGCTCACGAGCACGGCGAGGTACACGGCGAGGGTGATCGCCATAGCCGTGACGGTGTTGCGGAACAGCAGGCCGGCCGCGACACCGATGGCGAAGGCCAGCACCGTGTACGCGGCGAGAGTCAGCCCCTGGGTCTCGAAGCCGGGAGTCAGCAACGGCCCCCGCGTCACGTGATTGAGCGGTTTCAGCGCCCAGACGCCGCCGAGTCCCAGCACCAGCATCACAAGAGCCACCGGTCCGCCGGCCACCAGGACCTTGGTCGCCCACCAGCGGCGGCGGCTGACCGACTGGGTCAGCCCGAAGACATGGGTGCCGTGTTCGATCTCGCGCGCGAACAGCGGCGCGCCCGCGAACATGCCCAGGAGCACGGGCAGGCAGAGCAGCACCATGGGGATGACGGAGGCGTACGTCTTGTACGTGTCGCTCAGCGCGTTCATGGCGTCGACCGGACAGCCGTCCTCGATGCGCAGACAGCCCGCGATGCCGTGGTCGTCCATGTACGAGACCGCGTCGAGCCGGAAGTAGAGCATGACGGAGGCGACCGCGGCCACGAGGAGCGCGGTGACGAGGAGTTGAAGGCGTTGCTGACGCCAGGCGACCCACAGCATCAGGCGGCCACCTCCGCGGTGCCGTGCTGCTGCGCATCGCCTCGCCGGGCGGCTGCCGCACGGGAGGAGCGCAGATAGGCCATGGTGAGTTCCTCCAGGGTCGGCTCGTGAGACTCCCATCCCGGTGTGTTCGCCCCCGGGTCCCGCACGAGCACGGTGGCCTGCCGCTCGGTGCGGCGGGACTCGACGACGGTGCCGGAGGGGAGCGGCCCCTCGGGGCCCGGGTTGGGGCCGATCATGAGGCGGTGGGCGGCCAGCAGGTCCTCGACGTCGCCCGCCAGCATCACCCGGCCGCCCGCCAGCAGCAGAAGATGGTCGCAGATGCCGTCGAGGTCGGCGAGGACATGGGAGGAGAGCAGGACGGTCATGCCCGTCTCGGCGACCTCCTGCATCAGCACCTGCATGACCTCTTCCCTGGCCAGCGGATCGAGGTCGGCCAACGGTTCGTCGAGCACGATGAGTTCGGGGCGGCGTCCGAGGGCCATGGCCAGCGCGACCCGGGTGCGCTGGCCGCCGGAGAGCGTGGAGATCCGGGCCTTCGGGGGGACTGCGGCCGCGTCCGTCAGACTCCTGGCGTAGGCGGCGTCCCACCGTTGGTTCAGTGCGCGTCCCGCGCGCAGCATCTCCTCGACGGTGAACCCCCGGTACAGGGGCTTGTCCTGGGCGAGGAAGGCGAGCCGGGGGTGGGCGCCCTGGCGTCCAGGGGTTTCCCCCAGCACGCGCATGGTGCCGTTCGTCGGCGTCAATAAGCCCGTCGCGAGGGACATCAGGGTGCTCTTGCCCGCCCCGTTGGGGCCGACCAGGGCGGAGACCCGGCCGCGCGGCAGCCCGAACGTGCAGTCCTGGAGCGCCCAGCCGCGCTTGTAGCGTTTGCCGAGTCCCCGGGCGCTCAGCACCTCTGCGGCTTCCTTGTCACTCAACGGGCTCCACTCCTTCGCTTGTCAGGTACTGCGTGTCGGCGACGTCCTGGAACAGGGCGTCCACGTCCTCGCGTTCCAGTCCTGCCTCGCGTGCCGCCGACATCCAGCGTTCGAGTTCGTCGCGCAGGGGTGCTCCGACCGCTGTCGCCGGCGTCGCGAGGGACTTGCGGACGAAGGTGCCCAGCCCTTGGCGCGGCTCCACCAACCCGTCCCGTTCCAGTTCGCGGTAGGCCCGCAGCACCGTGTTGGGGTTGAGCGCCGTGGCGGCGACGACTTCCTTCGCCGTCGGCAGCCGGTCTCCCGGCCCCAGCAGACCGAGCCGCAGCGCGTGCTTGACCTGGTGGACGAGCTGGACGTAGGTGGCGACTCCGGAGCGGCGGTCGATCCGGAACTCGATCATGGCACCATCATTCCACTAATTGTTTAGTGGAATGAGCATGGGGGAGTCCTCGGACCGGTGTCAAGCGCTCCGCGTCCCGTCCTGCACGTCGTCACCCGGACGGCTCGGCTATGCGTCCTGATAGGCGTCGGCCTGTATGCGGTACAGACGTGCGTAGGCGCCGTCCGCCTTCAACAGGCTGTCGTGATCGCCCTGTTCGACGACCTCGCCCCCGTCGAGAACGTAGATCCGGTCCGCCTCGCGCACGTTGGCGAACCGGTGGGTGATGAGCAGGACCGTGCGGCCGGCGAACAGTTCCCTGATACGCCCGAAGAGCTCGGCCTCGGCCTGCGGGTCGAGGGACGCCGTGGGCTCGTCGAGCACCACGAAGTCCGAGTCACGGTAGAAGGCGCGGGCCAGGGCCAGTCGCTGCCACTGGCCGAGCGACAGATCGGCGCCCTCGCTGAACTCCTTGCCCAGGAGGGTGTCGTAGCCGCGCGGCAGCCGGTCGAGGAACGCGTGTGCCCCGGCCCGTTCGGCCGCCCGGGCGGCGCGGGCGAGGTCCGGGGCCGTCTGCGGTCTGCCGTACGTGATGTTGTCCGCGGCCGACAGCTTGTACCGGACGAAGTCCTGGAAAACCACCGCGGTCGCGTCCCGCAGCGCTTCGGGGTCCGGGTCCGGTGCGCCGTTGTAGACCAACCGCCCGCTGTCCGGCCGGTAAAGACCGCAGAGGATCTTCGCCAGCGTCGTCTTCCCCGATCCGTTCACGCCGACGAGCGCGACGATCTCGCCGGCCCGCACCGTGACGCCCACGTCCCTGAGGACGGACGTGGTCATGCCGGGATAGCGGAACCCGACCGACTCGGCGCGCAGCGAGACGAAGCCGCCCCGGGCGGCGCCGGACCGGGAGTCCACGCCGTCCGCGTCCTCGGCGACGCCGAAGTCCCGCAGGTCCCTGAGATAGAGGACGGACTCGCCGAGACCGTTGACCAGAGCGCCGATCATCTGCATCCGCAGGGAGATCTGCCACAGGCCGACGAGTGCCGTCAGCGCGGTGGGCAGGCCGACTTTCTCCGTCGCGACGAGCCACCACATCGCGCCGATCACCGCCGCCGTGGTCAGGTCCCCGGTCAGCCGGGCCGTGATCTTACGGCGCGCGTGGAGTCGGTGCATGGACTCGGCCTCGGTGATCTCCTGCCGGAAGCGCTCGTTCCAGCGCTCGCGCAGCGTCGGGCCGAGGTGCAGGGCGCGGATCTCCTTGGCCTCGTCCCGGCCCGTGAGCAGCCGTTCCAGATACTGCCGGGCCCGCCGGTTCTCGGACAGCGCACGGTGCAGGCCGTAGCCCGCGCTGCGTTCCTCGCGCGACGCGCGCAGCGTGGGGACCACGGAGATCAGCGCCAGGGGCAGCAGCCACCAGACGGTCATCAGCAGGACCCCGCTGACCGCGCAGACCGTCAGCACCGCCTGGAGCGCGCCGGCGAGTGCCGTCACCACCATGGCCGGCTGGGCACGGGAGGCGAACACGGCGCGCTGCAGGCGGTCGTGGAACGCGGGGTCCTCGAACCGCGCCAGTTCGGCCCGGTCGGCGGCCCGCAGCACACTCGCCACGGCGTAGCGGTCCACCTTCACCGCGAGGATGCGCTGCCGGGCGGCGGCGGCCACCCGGAGGACCCCCGAAGCGGTGCCGAGGGCCGCGATCCCGGCGATGACCGGGATCAGCACGTGCGCACCGGGGGCGGACGCCGGGCCCGCGCCCGCGCCGGTCAGGGAGCCGCCCACGACCTGCCGCAGGAGCAGAAGGACCGCGATCAGCCCGAGGGCGGACACGCACTGCGCGGCGAGGACGTGGAGCAGACTGCGCCGGTCGGCCCGCCAGGCGAGCTGTACGGCGAAGCGGGCGTTGCGAACCAGTTCCCGCAGCGGGACGGCGTTCTCGGCGCGGCGGTCGTCATGAGGCATTCAGCAGCGTCCCAGCCAGTCGTCGTGCTCCTCGGTGACCGCGCGTAGGGCCTCCCGGGAGTGGAAAGTGTGTCCTTCGCCGGGCAGCAGGAGCAGCCGTGCGCGGCCGCCGGTGGCGACGACCGCCCGGTACAGGCCGACGGCCTGGTCCGCGGGGGTCGCAGGGTTGGCGTCCTCCGCGCCGTGGACGAGGAGCACGGGCCCGCGCAGGCGGTCGGCGAAGTCCAGGGCGCTGAACTCGCGGTACATCTGCCGGGCCTGCCACAGGGTGCGGCGCTCGTAGTGGAAGCCCGTCGGCGTCAGCGTGCGGTTGTAGCAGCCGCTGTGCGCGACGGCGCCCGCCAGTCCTTCGGCGTGCGCGAGCGCGTACAGGGACACGGTGGCGCCGAAACTGTGCCCGCCGACCACGACGGGTGCCGGATGCTCGGCGCGCAGGACGGCGACGGCTTCCTCGACGGCCACGACGATCTGTGCCTGCAGGATCTTCGGTGTGGCGTCCTCGGGCCAGTACAGCGGCAGATCGAGGACCGCGCCGCGGTGCCGGCCCGCGGGAAGGAACACCGGGGCCGCCGGTGAGGGCCGCTCTCCCTGGCGCAGGGCGCGGATCCACAGCAGCCACGCGCCCGCGCCGTCGGGGAGGACGGTGAGCGTGGCCGCGCCGGATCCGGTGTCGACGCGGTGCCGCCGGGCGCCCGGGTCCGCGGCTTCCGCAGGAGCCTCGGGATCGCGGGGGCCCGCGGGATCGGCGGGCGGTCCGGTCAGCGCGTCCCCGTCCGCGTTCTTGTCCCCCTTCTTGTCCCCGGCGGCCGGCGCGGGGTCGTGCATCAGCGGGGCGCCGGGCTGTGCGGGGAGGGGCGCGGGGTCGTCGCGACGGCGCAGGCGTCCGGGGCGGCTGGTGGAGACGAGCGAGCGGGTCCAGCGCAGTCCGTTGTCGTCGGGGAGGTCGCCCGCGTCGTGGGCGTGGTCGAGAAGCAGGTCCACGGGGCCTGCCGCGCGCAGCCCCCGGACCAGCAGGGGCGGGGTCAGACAGAGCGGGACCGCCTCGGCGAGGTCGAGGACGGCGACCTGGGTACCGGCGAGCTGCAGCAACGCGTTCTCGTCCGGCTCGAAGGAGACGAAGCGAGGACCGGCCGCCTCCAGACGCACCGGCCTCCAGGGCTCGCCGACGTCCTGCGGACCGGCCGCCCGCTGTTCCCGGTCCGGCTCCTCCGCCGTCTCCCGGCCGTCGAGCCGGCCCGGGCCCCGGCTGCTCCTCCCGTCCCTGAGGAGGAGAGCGAGCCTGCCGTCGTCGAGCCAGCCGACCGGCCCCTGCCCGGACGGACCGAGTGCGGTCAGCCCGGTGGCGGCCGGTATGCCGGGGTAGGTGCGGGTCGTGCGGGAGGCGTGGTCGGCCGTCCAGAGGTATGCGGTGCGGTCCCGTGCGGATACCGCGAGTCCGGCGAGCAGGGGCAGCCGCGGGTGCCAGACCAGCGTCGAGGGCAGCAGCGCGGGGACGGGCAGCCGCCAGGGGTCGCCCGGATCGTCGCGCAGGTGCAGGTCGGCGTGGTCGGGACGGGCCCGGGCCGGGACGAGTCCGGCCAACGCGGGGTCGAGGGTCAGTCCGCGCCACTGGACCGCGGCCGGGTTGCGTTCACGGGCCGAGGGATGGACGGGGCCGTTCAGCTCCAGTGCGGCCCGGCCGTCCGGCGCGGTACGGCGGTAGCGGCGACTGCGCTCGAAGTCACCGGACACGGCCACCTGCCGGGGTCCCGGTCAGGGTGATCGCATCGACCAGGGCCTTCACCGCGCCGATCCCGGAGGCCGGCGCGCACACCTGCTGCCCCGCGCCGTCGAGCCCGACGGCGCACGGGACGCCCAGCCCGTGCAGCGCGCCGGGCAGTTCAGCCTCTCGGGCCACCGTGACCATGGTGACGGCGGCGAGCCGCTCGGGCTCGCCGGCGGCCAGCAGGTGCTTGAGGGATCGGCAGGACGGGCAGTCGTCCGCGACGTACATCTGTACGGAGCTGACCTGCTCGGCGCATCTCGGGGAGGCGTCCTGGGCGGCGCGCTGCCGGCGGTCGACCGCCGTCAGGACACCGAGGGTGGCCCCGCATGCGACGGCCGCGCCGCAGGCACGCCACAGCAGGCCGCCGTCGTGCGCGGGCAGCGCCAGGGCCGTTGCGGCGAGCAGCAGCCCGGCGGCGTCGGTGCCGATGTGCGCCTTGCCGACGGAGGCGAGCCGGGCCATTCCGAAGCAGGCGCACCTACGGCCCCGGGTGCGGACGGCGGCCACGGTGAGACATGCGTAGGCCAGGCACGCGACGGCCGCCGCCCACCGGCCGGGCAGCAGCACCACCCCCACCGCCGCGAGCAGTTCGGCCAATCCCACCAGGCGGGGTCCCGCCGGGGCGGCGAGCGGCCCCGAGCGGACGGGCCAGGACAGCCGCTCGGGGTCGGTGATGAGTTTGGCGACGCCCGCGACGACGAGGGGTCCCGTCACGGCGGCGAGCGCGAGGTCGGCGAGCACGGTCGGGGCCATCGGTCACTCACTCCGATCGGTGACGAGCCAGCCGGCGGCGATCAGCCGGCCCGCGACACGGGCCGGCCAGGGACCGGCCTCCGTCGGCGGCATGCCCTGCTGCAGCAGCCGTTCCAGCAGCGCGGCCTCGCGTTGCCGGAAGTCGAGGACGGCGAGGGTGAGGCCGTTGGCCAGCACGGCCCCGCCGAAGGGGAGGAAGGTGAGGGTGACGTGGGGTGCGAGGGCGAGGGCGGCCCCCGCGGCGGGCGGGACCTCGGGCGTCATGAGCGCTCCTTCAGCCAGCGGTCCAGCCAGACGAGACGCAGCAGCGGCAAGGCCTTCGCGGAGAGGGCCGCGCCGTCCTGGAGGTCGGCGAGCACGGCGCCGGGTTCGATCAGACCCAGGTCGCCGAGCGCGCATCCTCCGCTCAGTTCCGCCGCGATCTTCCTGCGCTCGCGGTGGAGGTAGGCGGCCGCGCACATCCGCAGCCAGTGACCGTGCGACGCCCTGGACAGCCCGTCCACCCCGGCCGCGGCGACGACACGGTGCAGTGGCAGGTGGTTCTGCAGGGCGCCGCGCCGGATACGGCCCCGGGCGCGCAGCGGCAGGCTGTCGGCGGCCGCGAGTACCTCGGGGTCCGCGGCGGGCAGCGACGCACCGTCGGCTCCGCGCTCCTCGAGTCCGCCCAGCAGCGTTCCGACGACGGGCTGCAGGGCCTCCAGGCGGTCCTGCCACACGGCCATCGAGCCGCGGTGCGCCGTCTCGTAGGCCTGTCTGCCCTCCTCCGTCAGCCAGCCCAGCCTGCTGCCGCCGGTCGGCGAGGGCGGCGGAGGGGCGCCGACCCGCTGGGCGTCGGTTCCGCCGGGCGATCCGGGACGTCTGCCCGGGGTGTAGACGACACGGTTGTCGAGGAGTTCGACGGCGTCGGCGAGCGAGCCGAGGGTGCCGGAGAGGTGGAACGGCTCGCAGGTGAGCAGACGCCAGGATCTCGGGCCGCGAGGGACGTCCGGGAGTTTGACGGAGACGAGGGAGGCGAGGAGCGCGCCGGAGACCACCGGGAGTGCGGTGTCGCCCGAGAGCGCGGCGTGCAGTCTGCGGGGGGCGACGAACTCCGGCAGGGGCGGCAGCAGTTCGGAGCCGGTCACCGCGTGGTGGTCGACGAGGGCGCAGGGATCCACGCGCACCGGTCGCGGATCGAGCAGCGGTACCGCCGCCGGGGGTCGCTGTCCGGGCAGTCCGAGGTCGGCGTGGACGACGCGCGCGCGGTGACCGGCTCCGGCGGCGACCACGGCCAGGTAGGCGGAGGCCACCCCGCCGCTGTAGCCGATCACGTAGTCGTCCCCGTTGCGGGCGAGTGCGTCGCGTACGGCGTCCTCGAGCCGTCGTGGGGCGGGCAGTTCGGGTGGCGACTGGGTCACGGTGACGCCGCCCGCGTCGACGCGGACCTCGGTGTCGAGGGTGAGTCGGCGCACGCCCGGCAGCGGGCTGTGGTCGGCGGGGGCGGCCTGACCGTGCATCAGGGCGAGCAGCGCGCCCGGCTCCGGCTCCAGCTTGGATCCCGGCGGGAGGAAGGCCGCCAGGTCGTCGCCGAACTCCAGACGCCCGTACCCCGCGCGGAAGTACACCGGCCGGGAGTGCGCCCTCTCCCGCCGCAGACGGAACGAGGCGCCGGTCAGCTCTGCGCGCAGACCCGGCACAGCCGGCGCAACCGAAGGGGCGGTGTGGCGGAGCACGCCCCCGGACATCTCGACAACACCCAGCACGCGCTCACTCCTTCGGTGATCTGTGCACTTCGGCGTACTCGTCACGGACGGGGAGAGTGGTGCTCACGACCCGTCCCTCGCACTCCACCCATGCGTAGAAGCCGGCGGGCGGCGCGGCGGGCGCCACTTCCCGGCCGAGGTGGAAGCTGGCCCGCAGGCCCATCAGCCGCAGTGCGGCCATCAGATAGATCGCGTCCTCGACGGGGTCGAGGAATCCGACCTTCAGCCGCTGTGCGGCGCGCAGTCCCGCCACGGCCCGGTCGATGCGCCCGGGCCCCGGCTCCCACCGGACGCGGATCTGCGGCCAGTCGCCCATGTCGTAGATCCCGCCGTCCCCGCGCACCGACTCCAGGAAGGCTGTCGCCTCCCGTGCGGCGCGCGGCAGCGTCGGCATTCCCTTCCTCACCCGACTCCTTCCCGCCCCTCCTGCACTACGGCCCGCCGGACGGACTCGGGAGTTCCGATGTCCGTCCGGCGGCCTCGTCCGTCAGATGGTCCTTCCGCCTACGCGTAGCGGCAGGTCCACCACTCACAGATGAGCGAGACGCTCTCGTTGCAGCAGTCCGAGTCGAACCAGCAGCTGTAGCCGGCCATGCGGCACTCTTCGGCCACCGCGGTGGGCTCGGAGTAGAGGTGCTGCTGCAGGCCGTTTCCGGCCAGTTGGGAAGCGATCGACGTGGTCGGCAAGGTTGTGACCATCCTTTTCGGTCGTAGTCGGCGGAGAACTCCCGACGGCGGGTGACTGACATTCGGACGAGCTCACGCTAAGACGGTGGCGGCGGTCGCGGTATGCCGGGAAGCCGATAAACCTGTCCGGGACAGTCCGGGACAGAAAAGATCGGGTGGAAACAGGTGCGTTCCCCTGTTCAGCCCGATGGAATAGCGACACATGCGCGCCGTACGTGCAGGGGTCATTGACCACGGCGCCCGGGCCGACCTACGGTGCCATTGACGTGGCAGGCGCACGTCAATGCAGTGCCGACCGGGGGATCCATCGTGAAATCAAGCGCACCACGGCAGTACGCCGTCATCGCCAGGACGCGGTCGACCGCCACCGAAGTCCTTCTCCTGCCCGCACAGGACGGCTGGTCCCTCCCTGGTCACCCCAGCGGGCTGACCGGCCTGCCGGACCTCCACGCCGACATCGCCGACCGGTTCGGGCTCCACGTCTCGACCCTCGACTGCGTCGGACGGGACCCGCGCTTCTTCCTCCACGAATGCGTGGACGGCCGAGCGGCCAAGGAGGGACGCTGGTTCCCCGCCCGGCAGTTGACCCCGGCCACGATGCCGGACACCGGCCAACGGGCGGCCCTGGGACGGTGGCTGGCGGACGGCGAGACGGGCGACGTCCCCGGTGAACCGCCCTGGACACGGCTCGGCTGGTATTCCCAGGCGGCCGAGTGGGCAACGACGCACCTGCGCGCCGCCGGATACCGGCGTATCGGAAAACCCGCACAGCCCGGAATGCGCGCCTGGTCCTACCAAATGCGACTGCCCGCGCTGCCGCACGACGTGTACTTCAAGGCATCGCCTTCGGTGTACCGGCACGAGGCCGCCGTCAGTCTTCTCCTCTCGCAGCGTTTTCCGAACACCGTGGCCAAGGTGATCGCCGTCGACCCGCACCGGAACTGGATGCTTACCGAGGATTTCGGCGCCCAGCGGATGCCGGGTTCCACGGAAATCACCGACGCGTATATGCGGGTGGTTCCGGAGCTCGCCCGCATTCAGCACGGCATGGCCGAAGAGACGGAAACGCTGATCGCCGCAGGCTGCCCCGACCACCGGCTGGAGATCCTGCCCGGCCTCTACGACGAACTGGTCCACGACGCTCCCGGGCTCACCGCCGCGCAGCGCACCCGCCTCGGCGCGGCGTCCGTCGTGCTCCGGGAGAGCTGCCGGCGTCTCGCGGCGGTCGGACTGCCCCGAACGCTGGTGCATCTGGACGTCTGGCGCGGCAACTGCCTCTTCGGCGGCCGAGGGCCGTTGATCTTCGACTGGGCGGAGAGCGTGCTGGGACATCCGCTCGTCTCGCTCGACGTCGTCCTGCGCGATCTACGGGCGGCCGCCCCCGACGATCCGCAAGCCGAACGCCGTGTCACCGACGCGTACCTCGCGGCCTGGGCGGACGCCGGTGTGCGGGTCGGCGCCCCGCAGACGGTGACGCAGGCCCTCGAGGCGGCCCGCCCCGTGGGGATCGTCAGCCGCGCCTTGACGTGGCGGGCGACGCTCGCCGGACTCAGCCCCGACCGCGCCCGCCCCTACCGGGACACCGTCGCCGCCCAACTCAGCGAACTGCTCGACGCCGACGGCTGACCCCGCCCCGCCGCCCGCCCCTACCGGCCGGCCCGGTGACGCGACCCCCACCCGCGCATCCGCCGCACGGCATGCACCCACACAACTCACCCCCCCACTTCCAGGAGTTCTCGTGGCCCGTCGGGCTCTCTTCGCACCAAACCGACTTCTGACGTACGCGATCGCCGTCCTTACCGCGGCCGTGCTGTGCTCCTCGGCCGGCCCGGCCGCAGCGGCCGCACCCCACGCGCCGCCGTCCCCGGCAGGGTCCTCGCCGCCCCCGATCAGGTGGCAGAACTGCCGGGACCTGACCGGCGCACCCGTCGACCCGACGGTCGCCGACTGCGCGAAACACCGCGTCCCGCGCGACTACGCACATCCCGCCGACGGCTCCGTCGAGATCGTGCTGCTGCGCCACCGGGCCACCGACCCGGAGCGTCGCCGCGGCGCCCTCTTCGTGAACCCGGGCGGACCCGGAAGCTCCGGACTCCACACCGCCTACCGCGCCGACCGCTTCCTCGAGCCCGAGGTCCTCGCCCAGTACGACGTCATCGGCTTCGACCCGCGCGGCGTCAACCTCAGCGACCCGCTGAAGTGCTTCCGCAGCCAGAGCGCACACGACAACGCCCTGCTGGGCCGCCTCGTCGTGCCCGTCGGCGGGAAACAGGTCGCGGCGACCATGGCGGCCGCCGCCCGGCACACCGCCGCGTGCGCGCAGAACGCCGGACCCCTGCTCGCGCACATGACCACCCTCGACGCCGCCCGCGACCTGGACCGGCTGCGGCAGGCGGCCGGGGAGTCGCGGCTGAGCTTCGTGGGCTTCTCCTACGGCACCCTGCTCGGCGCCACCTACGCCAACCTCTACCCCCGCCGCGTCGACGCCATGGTGCTGGACGGCGCCGTCGACCCCCAGCTGCGCTCGCACGACGGCCTCGCGTACGACCGCCGGCGCGCGGACGGCATGGAACTCGCGCTGACCGAGTTCCTGCGCGTGTGCGACGCGGCGGACGACCGATGCGCGTTCAGCACAGGAGACCCCCGCCGACGGCTCGACCGCATCCTCACGCGGCTGCGCGGCGGCCCGCTGCGGCTGCCCGACGGCACCGACATGACCCTGAGCGCCGTCACGTCGTTGCTCGCGGACTCCCTCGCCACCCCGGCCCGTCTTCCCGGCCTCGCCCGCACGCTGGCGCTCCTGGACGCGGCGCCCCACGCCCCGCGAACGGCCGTCGCCGACCGCTCCGGACCGAGCGCGCAACACCCGAGCGCGCACGACGAGGGCGCGCACGACGAGAGCGCACACGACCGGGCCTCCACCACGGACGACGAGGACGAGGCCGCCGTCAGCGAACCGCCGTACCGCGGCGACGACTCCGAACCGGCCTACAACTGCCTGGACAAGCCCTATCCGGCGAGCCCACGGACCTGGCCCGGGCGAGCCGACCGCTGGGAGCGCACGGCTCCGCACTTCGGGCGCATGATCGCCATGGAGTCGGCCGTCTGCGCCACCTGGCCGGAGCGTCCCGCCCGGGCCGACCGGTACACCGGACCCTGGAACCGGCCCACGGACAGGCCTGTCCTCGTGATCGGCAACCTGTACGACCCCACCACGCAGTACCGCTTCGCCGAACGGCTGACCGAACAACTCGGCCGGGCCGAGCTGGTCACCGTCGACATGATCGGCCACACCGCGCTGGGCATGAGCGCGTGCGCCGACGAGATCACCACCCGATACCTGCTCGGCGGTGCACCTGCGCACGCCCGCGTCTGCACACCGGACGACCCGCCCTTCACCATCAGGGACTGAGCAGGCCCACTGACTCATCAGGGGGAAGGAAACCATGACCACGGACATCCCGCTGAACGCCGACTGTCCGCTGCCGGACCCGGCCGGGATTCACACCCAACGTGAACTCGTCGCGGTGCTCCGGCTGCTGAAGGACCGCACGGGGCTGACATACCGCCAGCTGGAGAGCCGGGCCAGACGGGCCGGGCACCGGCTGCCCCGTTCGACGATCGCGTCGGTGCTCGCCCGGACCACGCTCCCGCGGGAGGAGTTCGTCACCGCCCTCGTGCGTGCCTGCGGCCTGAACCCCGCGCGGTGGCAGGAGGCGCACCGCAGAATCGCCGGACAGACCGGACCCACGGACGACGACCCGCACGAGAGCACACCCCGCCCCTGGCAGATGCCCTACTGCGCGCCCGGCCTGCGCGGCCACGACAAGGAGGTCGACTCGGTCGTGACCTGGCTGACCAACACGCACGACCCCGCGCCGGTCCAGGTCATCACCGGACCACCCGGCGTCGGCAAGTCCGTCGTCGCCCTGCGCGCCGTCGGCCGGGCCGCCGCCCACTACCCCGACGGCCAGTTGTACGTGGAGCTGCGCCGCCCGAGACCGATGGCGGAGCCGCTGCCCGCCGCGGACGTCGTCGACCGGCTGCTGCGAGGCTTCGGCTTCCCCCCGGCGCAGCTGCCCGCCGGGGCCGCGGAGCGCGCGGCACTGCTGCGCACCACGCTCACCGAGCGCAGGGTCCTGGTGATGCTGGACGACGCCGCCTCGGCCGCCCAGATACGCTCCCTCGTCCCCGCCCGCAAGCGCAGCGCCCTGCTCGTCACCTCACGGTTCAGTCTCGTCGCCCTGCACGGTTCCCGGCGCGCCCGCCTGCGTCCACTGCCGGCGCCCGAGGCCGAGGCCGCGCTGCGGCAGCTGCTCGGCGACGAGCGGGCCGGTCCGAGCTCCCGGGCGTTACGCGAACTCGCCTCGTACTGCGGCGGGCTGCCGCTGATGCTCCGGATCACCGCCGCGAGGCTGGCCGCCCGCACGGACCTGTCGGTCGACGCTCTCGCGAGCCGGCTCGCCGACGAACGCGACCGCCTGGGAGCCCTGCGCGTCGCCGGTCTGGAGGCCCGGGCCAGTCTCGCCGACAGCTACCAGGACCTGACGCGCGTCGACGACGCCGACCGCACCCTCGTACGGACCTTCCTGTTCTTCGGCCGGTCGCACGAGCCGGAGATCCGGCTGCCGCACCTGGCAGACATGCTCGAGATCTCCCACGCGCGGGCGGAATGGGCCGTGGAGCAACTGCTGGACAGCCACCTGGTCGAGGTCACGCCTGCGGGCCGCTACCGCATGCACGACCTGCTGCGCTGTTTCGCGCGGGAGCTGGCCGAGCGGGAGCAGTCGACGGACAAGGGCCGGTGGTCGGGGCCGATCGGCATGCTGACCACCCGTACCACCGTGGCCTGACGCCCGGCGACGGACGTCCTGCGAGCCGGTCGGTCACCGCTCGCAGGGCCCGTCGGCACGCCGCGCCGCCGCCGCAGCCCCGACGACAACGGATGTCGGCGCCCCGTCCAGCGGAGGGGCGGACGACGCCGGTGCCTCGACCGAAGCGTCGTCCACCGTCTGGCGGGGCGGGAGGGGCGATGGGGCATGCGCGGCCGCTCAGGGACAGTCGTACGTGAGGTCGGTGACGACCGTGCGCTCGACGGGGGAGAGGAGATGCAGTTCGGCCCGGGCCGCGTAGTGGCTCCTGCCCTGGAAGGTCCACAGCAGGTGCAGGCGGGCCTGACGCCGGCCCGCGGCGACCACTTCCCGCAGGACACCCGAGGCCGTCCCGTCGCTTCGGACCCAGCGGTACGAGAGCGTGCCCGGTCGGCCGTTGGTGGCGACGAGGCCGACGACGTCCGCGGTGTCGTCGCACGCCACGACCGTCGGCCGCGCCACGACCTGCACCGCGCCCGCTTCGAGGGACGGGCCGAGGCGCTGCCACGCGAGGAGCGCGATGACGCCGATCAACACCAGCGCAGGCAGGGCATGTCTGCGCAGACGCCGCCGCGGGGGCGCGGGAGGAGTCGTCACCGAGGGCAGCGTCCGGTGGGTGCGCTCGGCGACGGCGGCGGTAACGCCCGGGCCGAAGCGCAGCATGGTGCCTTCGACGCGGTCCGGTGCGGGTGCCGGCGTCACCGGAGTGTCGGTGAAGGGCGACGCGACGAGGGTCGTGTCCGCGTCGGGCGGTCGCTGGATCCAGTGACTCGCCAGGACGGTCGCGCTGTACCCGGCGTCTTCCGGGCCGGGCGTGCTCGGGGCGTGCTCGGCGACGCCGCCGAGCACCTGGGTGGCCTCGCTGTCCCCGGCGGGGACGGGGGTGCGGTCGTGGTGAGCGGTCATCGGATCTCACACTGCCTGGTCAGAAGTTGTTGTGAGGCGCCGCCGTCGGCGGAGGCGGGGGTCGTGGTCGCCCCTACGGCCCAGTAACAGCCGGTGCCCCGAAAAGTGTGGTCGACGGTGAGGGTGTACTGGGTGGATCCGCTGCGCGCGAAGGACTGGGACGCGCCGTCCGGTGTGCCGAGCCCGCGGCCGCCGGCGCTCGTGTACCACGAGATGTCGACGGACAGCGGGCCGGTTCCGTCCGTCGTGACGGTGAGGGTCGCCGTGGCGGTCGTCGCACCCGTCTGCCGGAAACCCGTCACCGTGACGTCCTTCACGGCGGGAGCCGACGGGGGGCTCGGGGAGGCGGTCGTCGGCGTGGCCCCGGTGGACGGACCGCTGGAGGTCGCCTCCTCGGTGGGAGCCGTGCCGGCGGACGCCGGGGGTTCGCCGGGGCCGGCGGTCACGGGGGCCGAGACCGAAGCCGAGGCTGACGCCGACGGGCCGGGTGACGCGCTGGACGATGCGGTGGACGACGGGGACGCTGAGGCGTCGGCCGACGCGGTGGGCGCGGCGGAGACCCCCGGCCCCGCGGCGGCCTGGGCACTGCTGGTGGCCAGGGCCTGCGCCGCCTGTTGCGGATCCGCTTCCGGAACGTGCTGCAGGTTGTAGGTCAGGAGGACGCCCAGGAGCACGGCCGCGGCGGAGACGAGCATCCCCGCACGGCCGGGCAGCCATGACCGCACCCCGCCGTGGTGCGCTTCGCTGCCCAGGACCGTGCGCGCGGTGTCCGTCGTGCCGCTCGGCGGGGCACTGCGGGCCGAGGGCAGAAGCAGCGGCACCAGTGCCACCAGCGCGGCGAGCCGGCCGCGCCCGCGTTCCTCCCAGTCGGACCCGTAGGCGGCGCCGGCGGCCGCCTCCAGTTCCGCGACGAACGCCTCGGCGTGCGCGGGACGTTCCAGCGGATCCTTGGCGAGGCCGCGCCGCACCAGGTCCTGTACCGCCTCGGGCGCCTCGTCGGCGGGGATCGGCCCGTCGACGTGCTGCAGGGCGAGTTCGGCGAGATTGCCACCGGTGAACGGCCGGCGGCCCGTCAGGCACTCGAAGAAGGTGGCCGTGGCCGCGTACACGTCGGCGGCGGGAGAGACGGGGGAGCCGGTCCACTGCTCCGGCGCCATGTAGGAGGGGGTACCGGCTGCGCCGGCGCTGGCGCCGACGTCCACGGCTATCCCGAAGTCGACGAGCCTGGACGATCCGTCCGGCACGACCAGGACGTTCTCCGGCTTGTAGTCGCGATGGACGACGCCCACGCGATGCGCGTCGGCCAGACCGAGCAGCGATCCCTTGAGGACCACGAGGGCGGCCTCGGGCTCGAGCGGGGCCGCCCTGGTCAGCAGGGTTCGCAACGACACGCCGTCCACCAGCTCCATCACGATGGCGGCGCCGTCAGGGCTCTCCACGTACTCGTACAGGTCGGCGACGTAAGGGCTCTCCAGCCCGCCGAGCAGCCGCGCCTCAGCCCTGAACCCCTGTACGAAGCCGGGCCTGGTGCGCAGCGACTCGCTGAGGTACTTGACCGCCACCGGAACGCCGGTCTCCTCGTGCACGGCCAGGACGACCCGTCCGCTCGCCCCGGCCCCGAGTTCCAGTGACTCGGTGTATCCGGGCACTGCCCATGTGTCCATTTTCCATCCCCCCACGGCGGCCGCGCGGCCCGACTTCCGCCCCTCCGAAGCGTCGAGCCACGCGTGAGGAGACACCATTTCGGCCGCTGCGGTTGCGGTGCGGCACTTCGGCTCCCGTTCCCGACCGGTCCCGAGCGCGCGGTGGGGAGCGTACTCGCCGGTGAGATCCGCTCGACAGTGCCGCGGCATGTCCGGTGGGCGTGGGCGTGGGCGTGCGGGGTGAGGCCGGGAGACGTGAGGACGCTGCCGGTGCCGGTGCCGCCGGCTCGTATCGGCCCGGGACACCGCGTGGGCCGAGGTGATCGGCTGGACCGTCTGCCGGGCGTGCGTGACGTCGATACCATCGCCTGGTCGCGGACAGAAAGCGAGTCGACGCCAGCATGACAGACGAAGTGAGATCCAAGCCCGTCGGCGCTTTACTCGGCCGGGCGCGAGAAGTCGCGATCCTGCGCGGGGTGCTGGCGGGCGAGGACGGTGCGTGGTGCGTCGCGGTGACCGGCGAACCGGGGATCGGCAAGAGCCGACTGCTGACGGAGCTGGGGAAGCACGCGGACAGCGAAGGATGGATGGTCCGCAGCGCCCGCGCGGCGGAGTTCGAGTCCCACATCCCGTTCGGCGTGTTCGTCAACGCGCTCGACGACCAGCTCGCAGAGCTGGGTCCTGAGAGGCTTGCCGCCCTCGGGGGGCAGCAGCTCGCCCTTCTCACGACCATGTTCCCGGCGCTCCCCGCGACCGGTCCCGCCGACCTGGTCGACGCGGAGCGCTACCGGCTGCACAGGGCCGTCCGGGCGTTGCTGGAGCTGCTCGCCGAGCCGTCCGGGCTGGTGCTCGTCTTCGACGATCTGCACTGGGCGGACGAGGGCTCGGTCGAGCTGCTCGACCATCTCTTGCGCCACCCGCCCCAGGCGCGGCTGGTCCTGGCATTGGCGGCCCGGCCCCGGCAGACGCCGCTGCGGCTGTGGCACGCGCTGTCCCGCGCCGCGACCGACGGGGTCGCCGAGCTGCTGGAAATCGCGCCGCTGAGCCAAGCCGATGCCGGCCGCCTCATGCCGGAAAGGCTGGGCCGTTCGCGGCGGGACGAGCTCTACCAGGCCAGTGGCGGCAACCCGTTCTACCTGGAAGCCCTGGTGCGGGCCGGTGAACGGGGCATCGCCGTCGGCGATGCGGCACTCCACCCCGACGGGGCGCTCCCGGTCGCGGTCCACGGGGTACTGGCCTCCGAATTGGCCGCGCTGACCCCGCAGGAGCGAGTCGTCGCGCACGCCGCAGCGCTGGTGGGCGACGACTTCGAGGCCGAGTCGCTCGCCGAGACGGCGGCGATGGGCGTCGGATCCGTCTTCGTCGCGCTCGACCGGCTCGCCGAGCGCGACCTGGTACGGCTGGACTGCGTGACCGGCCGGTTCCGCTTCCGGCATCCGCTGGTGCGCAGCATCGCCTACCAGGACGCCGGTCCCGGCTGGCGGCTTCAGGCGCACGGCCGAGCCGCGTCGGCACTCCGGAGCAGGGGCGCGCCCCCGGCCGAGTTCGCCCGGCACGTGGAGCGCTCCGCCGTCCGCGGTGACCTCGAGGCGGTCGCCGCGCTCACCGAGGCGGCCGAGGCGACGATGGACACCACGCCGACGACCGCAGGGCATTTCCTGCGGGCGGCCATCCGGTTGCTGCCCGACGCCGAGTCGGCCACGCCGCAGCGCCTGATCCTGCTCGGCCGGCTGGCCCACGCACTCGGCGCCACGGGCGACCTGCGGCAGGCCAGGGAAACCATGCACGAGGTGTTGCGGCTCCTGCCCCCCGAACTCACCCGGATCCGGGCACAGACAGCGCGGGCCTGTGCGACGGTGGAGCAGATCCTCGGGCGCTACACCGAGGCGCGGGCGATGCTGCACCGTGAATGGAAACGCGTCGAAGGCGTTGACGCCCACTCGGCGGCCGTCCTGCTCGTCGCACTCGTCGCCGGTGAAAGCGTCGAGCGCGAGCACGGACAAGGCCGGGTGGCCGAGGCGATCGCCGCCGCGCGGGAAGTCGGGGATCCGCTGCTGCTGGCGACGGCGTTGTCGGCCGCAACGCTCATAGACCGCCGGGCGGACCGGCTGGACGAGGCGGCCGCGCTCCTGGACGCGCTGCCCGACAGTGATCTCGTCCGCGACATCGACGCGGCGTTCTGGCTGAGCTGGTCGGAGATCTCCGCCGACCGGCTCACGGCGGCGAGCCGGCACGTGAGCCGTGGCCTTCACCTGGCTCGGGCGAGCAGACAGTCCCACAAGATCGCGTTGCTGATCGCCATCCGCGGCATGGTGCACGCCTACCTCGGTGAGCTGGCGGAGGCGACGACCTGCTTCGACGACTGCCTGGAGTCGGCGGAACTGACCGGCAGCGAGGAACTGCGCGTCATGGCGTTGACCTTCGGATGCTGGATCACCACCTGGCGCGGCGACCTCACCGAGGCGATCCGGCTGGGTGAGGAGGCCATCGTCGTCGACGACCAGGCGACGGCCATGAGCTCCTGGCGCAGTGGCCAGGCCGAGGCGATGCTGGCGCAGGCGATGTTGCACTCGGGTGATCCGCACGCCTGCATCGAGCTGCTGCTCACCCGGGGCGGTGGGGCCGAGCTGCCCGCGGTGGGGCTGCGCACCAGGCCATTGGTGTACCTGATGCTCACGGAGGCGGAAGCCGCGGCCGGCCGGATCGCCGCCGCTTGCGCCTGGGCCGACCGAGCGGAGGACGCGGCCGGTCAGCTGGAGCTTCCGCTGCGTACCGCCATGGCACAGCAGGCCCGCGCGATCGCCACGCTGCCGACGGATCCGGCGGCAGCCGCACCGCTCGCCGTCACCGCTGCCGCCGGGTTCGGCCGTATCGGGGCGGCCGTGGAGGCCGGGCGAGCGCACTTGCTCGCCGCCACGGCATTCGGCGCCTTCGGGGCGACCGACCGGGCCCGGGCGCATCTCGCGTCGGCCCGTGCGTTGTTCACCCAGTGTGATGCGCAACTGTTTCTGCCGCAGGTCGCGCGGGAAGAGCGGCGCATGAACGCGCGAGGACCCCGGCCCGAAAGCGGCGCAGAGCGATTCGACCTGACGGCCCGTGAGGTCGAGATCGTCAGACTGGTCTCGGACGGCCTGACCAACCGGGACGTCGGTCTCCGGCTGCATCTGAGCCCCAAGACCGTCGAGGTCCACCTGAGCCGGGTCTACACGAAGGTCGGCGTCTCCGGTCGTACGGCTCTGGCCGGGGTGTGGGCCACCGTGGCGCGTGACTGAGGACGCCACGGCGGCCCGACCTCAGTTGCCGAGGTCGCGTACGTACAGGTTGTACCTCCGGCTGGTGCCGTCGCCGCCCAGGTTCGTCGCGCTGGTCGTGAAGGCGACGTGGTGGCCGTCGGCCGAGATCGAGGCACCGTAGCTGGTGCCGTCGCTCTGCGAGCCGTCACCGGCGACGCTGACCCTGGTCGTGGTGGCGGTCACCCGGTCGCGCACGAACACGTCCCAGCTCGCGTTGGTGTCACCGGCCACGAGCTTGTCCTCGCCGGACACGAACGCGATGTAGCGACCGTCCGCGGAGAGCGTCGTCCGCTCCTGGCCGGGGGTTCGGCTGTCGCTCAGGCCGTCGGGGCCGAGGTTCACCTGCGTCGTCGTCTGGGTGACCCGGTCGTACAGGAAGATGTCGGTGTCGGTCGGACCGCCCGTGTCACCGGCCACCAGATTGGACGCCGTGGATTCGAACGCGACGTAGCGGCCGTCGGCCGAGACGGTCGCCGTGCGACTGGCGGAATTGCCTTCGGCGCCGTCGGGACCGACGCTGATCCGGTCGGTGCGGCCGGTCAGCTGATCGTGCACGAACACGTCGTCCGCGCGGTTGTTGTCGGGGAACAGCGCCAGGGTCTTCGCCCCGGAGGAGAAGGCGACGTAGCGGCCGTCTGCCGAGATCGACGGCACCTGGCTGATGTCGTCGCCCTGGCGGCCGTTGGAGTCGACGCTGACTCTGGTGGTCTCGCCGGACTGCCGGTCGCGCACGAAGACGTCGTGGATGTCGTTGGTGTCGCCGAACACCAGGTTCGACGCGGGGGAGTCGAACGCGACGAACCGGCCGTCGGCGGAGATCGACGGATGGAAACTCTCACTGTCGCTCTGCTCGCCGTTCCTGCCGACGCTGACCCTGGACGTCTCACCGGTCTGCAGATCGTGGACGAAAACATCGCGGTAGCGGTTGGTGTCACCGGCCACCAGGTTCGTCGCGACGGACTCGAACGCGACATAGCGGCCGTCGGCGGAGATCGACGGATTTCGGCTCGCGTTGTTGGCCTGAACGCCCGCCGAGTCGACGCTGATCCTGGTGACGGCGCCGGTCTGCCGGTCGCGCACGAACACGTCGTCCACTCGGTTGGTGTCGCCGGACACCAGATCCCTTGCCAGCGAAGCGAAAGCGACGTAGCGGCCGTCGGCGGAGATCGACGGACCGCTGGCGGAGTTGCCGACCGGCGCCGTGCCCATCGGCCCCGGTTCGTCGTCCGCGGCATGCGCGACGCCGCCCGACAGCAGCGCCGCCACGATTCCCGACGCGAGCCCTGCGGTACGGATTGCGGAGAGACGTCTCATGAGTGTCCTTCTGTTCGGTTCGCCGCCATGGCAGCAGATGGCCTGATCAGCGTTCCGTGTCGGACCGGCCGAAGCATGAGGGAACCCCCTATGCCTCACTGTTAGTTGGTCGTCTCTTCGTCATCGTTGTGGTGAACATGCCCCGTCCCGGACCGTTATGGGCACACGGGAGTCTCCCTGGCGCCGCCTCCCGACGCGGACGCACTCGTGGACAGAGCACGGCCGACCTCGAGGGTGCTCCGCTGCTGGGCTGTGCCTCGCCGGAAGGCCCCGACAGGGCCGGCTCGATACGATGCCGCGCATGGCCATCAAACTTGAGAACGTCGGCATCGCTGTTCGCGACCTCGAAGCAACGATCGCCTTTTTCACCGACCTCGGCCTCACGGTCGTCGGCCGTGACACGGTCAGCGGTGAGTGGACCGACACCGCCGTGGGCCTCGACGGCAATCACGCCCACATCGCGATGCTCCAGACGCCGGACGGCCAAGGCCGCCTCGAGCTCTTCGAGTACGTCCACCCCGAAGCGATCGAGACGCAGCCCACTCGTCCCAACGAGATCGGCATGCATCGCGTCGCCTTCTCGGTCGACGACATCGACAAAGCCCTCGAGACAGCCGCAAAACACGGATGCCATCCGCTGCGCGGGGTGGCGACCTACGAAGACATCTACAAGCTCACCTACGTCCGCGGCCCCAGCGGCATCCTCGTGATGCTCGCCGAGGAGCTGAAGAAGCACTGAGCGGTGCGCGAGCCAGCGCGGATCCGGCAGGCGCAGGACTCGTCCGTCGAAGCCGGGGCGGGGGATCTGGAGCGGTCGGGTCCAGCGGGCGGGTACGTCGGCACCCCGTATCGCCGGCACCCCGTAGTACGCCCCGCGAGGCCACCGGAACCGGATCGCGGCGGCGACGCCCCGGAGCATGCCGTCGGTGCGGACGTGTGCCGGTGACCCGGGTCACCGGGTCACCGGGTGGTCTCCTCCGCCGAGCTGCGGTCCGCGTTCCCGTCCGGTACGTCGGGGGCTCCGGTCATGGACCGTTCCATCGCAGCCGGTTGTCCGTTCGGCCGGTCGCCCGGTGGCCCGTCGTCCTGCCTGATGGCGGCGTTCCCCTGATGGGCCGTCGCGCCGGGCGGTCCGCCCACCTCCGACAGCGTCATCTGGGCCCGGTCGTCCACGAGGCGCGTCACGAGATGTTGTGCGGCGCCGAAGACCGCTGCCCAGGCGAGAACCTGCGCCCGGCTGTCCAGGTCGCTGAGACCGGGGACGAAGGCGCCTCTGATCAGCAGCACCCCCAGGAAGGCGGACAGGGCCCCGGTAGGGATCTTCAGCGCCGCCGACGCCAGAGGAAGCATGTAGGGCGCACTGGTGCCCCGGATGCGGCGCAGTGAGGCGATGACCGTGAGTGCCGCTCCGAGCAGACCGGCAATCTCGACCGTGAGGATGTCCTGCGAGCGTGCGAGGTCGCTGGGAACGGTGTTCGCCGTCAGGTCGTGGTACTCCGCGCTGGGACATACGACGTGCATCTGGTTCGGGTCACCGGCGCTCGCCTTCGGTGCGAAACACAGGCTGAGCGAGCGGGGGGCCAAGGAACCGTAAAGGGCCAGACCAGCCACGCCGATGAAGACGAGGACAGTCGCGGTCCAGAGCATGTTGCGCAGGCTGCGGACCCGGGCCAGCTCGGCGTCGAGGTTGCCGTACGCGCTGTCGAGCGACCGGGCCAGCAGTTCGCGGTCCTCCGGTGTCAGCCTCCCGGAGACGATGTACCGGATCCGTTGGGCGAGTCTGACCCGCCGCGGGTCGTTCCTGTCCAGATGCCGTTCGACCAGCGCCATGACCTCGCTCGCGCGGCCGACCGCCTCCGCGTCGGGCACCAGTCGGAGCAGCAGGACGTCGGCACCGCGCAGATTCGACCAGACGCCCTCGCGGGCGATCGAACCGGACCAGGGACGGCGCCACCCGAAGTCCTCGTCGGCCGCGCTGTGCGCCCTTTCGAGATGCTCCTCCACCCCGGCGAGGTAGGCCTTGCGACAGTCGTCTTTCGGCCGCCTGGTCTCCTCTCGTCTCAACTGAATCTCGAGACAGGCCAGTCGCGCTCTCGCCAGGGCTCGCCAGCGCGACCGAGGTGGCCCGACAGGCGGTTCGAGGGAGGGCCGTGGGGGGTCGGCCGCGGTTCTTTCCTCGGCGGTCAGGGTATGGCCCATTGCCGACCCTCCTTCGCCAGGGTTCCGGGCGGGCTATTCGCTCATGTGGAGAGCGGGTACATGGAGTTTCTCCCACGAAGCAGTTCCCGGAATGCCGTCAGCGTCGCTGCCGACGAAGCCGAGTTTTCTCTGCCACTTGGCGTAGGATCTCCGATCGGCTTCGCTCCACTGGAGGTCGGGTTCGTCGGGATACGCTGAGCAGCCCTCGTCGATGAGGCGCCAGCCCATGACCTCGATGATCGGGCTGCTCACGGACGACTGGAAGAAGTCCTTGCCCGGGAAGGGCTCGTCATCGTGGACCGGCACCGCGGTCGGCTCCGCCACGCGGACCCGCTGACCCGGGTGAATCAGGTTCACATTTTTGATCTGAGGGTTCCACTTCTTGACCTGGGCCAGTGACACATGGAACATGGCCGCGATTTCGGAGAGCGTGTCGCCCTCCCTTACCACATAGAACTCCGGTGTCGCATTCATACAGTCCATGCTAATGAACAGCCGAGAAGAATTCGACATGGGCGGCCCTGCGGGATCAGTTGAATATTCGCCAGTTGAATGTTCGATTGAATGGCACATGAAATTATGTGCAATGGCCGACAGTTGATCTCTCTGTTGCAGCCGCTCGCACCGCCTTTCGGCGCCAGGACTTCCCGTCGCCCGGCTTCGCTCGGTGCGCGCGTCTATGCCTTCCGCGCCAGCCCGGCGGCGATGAGGTGTTCCCAGACGGTGAGTTCTCGTTTTCCGGCGCTGGACCACGGGTTCTCGGTCACGTCGGGACGCCACAGGGACGCGGGGACGATGCCGGGGTCCAGGATCTCCAAACCGTCCAGCAGGGAGGCGATCTCCGCGTCCGTGCGCCACCGTCCGCGGCCGAACGTCTGCTGGAGGACCTTCTCGGCCTCCGCGGTCTCCGGGTTGTTGCCGGAGCGGAAGTGGCTGATGAAGAAGTAGCTTCCGGAGGGGACGTGTTCGCGCCAGTAGCGGACGATGCCGGCCGGGTCCTCGTCATCGTTGACGTGGTGGAGGATGGCGCTGAGGATGATGGCGACGGGACGAGTGAAGTCGATCAGCTCGAGCGTGTCGGGGTGGGTGCGGATGCCCTCGGGATTGCGCACATCGACCGCGACGACGCGGGTCCGGTCGTTGTTCTCCAGCAAAGCCCGGCCGTGGACCAGTACTTGGAGGTCGGTGTCGACGTAGACGACCCGGGACTCGGGAGCGTGCCGTTGCGCGACCTGGTGGACGTTGTCCGCGGTCGGCAGGCCACTGCCCAGGTCGATGAACTGCCGGATGCCGGTGGTCTTCGCGATCTCCCTGACCGCCCGGGTCAGGGCCGCGCGGTTGGCGAAGGCGATGGCGACCGAACCGGGCAGGTCGCGCTTGAACACGTCGCCGATCTCACGGTCCACGGCGTAGTTGTCCTTGCCGCCGAGCAGGTAGTCGTAGACGCGGGCAATGCTGGGCTTGGCCGGGTCGATGGAGGAGCCTTCGTACGTCATGGCGGCCATTCTCCCCCCAACGCCGCCTGCGCACCCTCGTTTTGAGGTCCTCCGGTGGATCATCGTCGAACGGGACACCAGCGCGACGCAGGGTGCGCCGCCCGGGGCCGGCGGAGCGTCCCCGCCCCCAGCCGCACCAGGATCCGGCGTCAGCCGGCGCGCAGCACGTCGAGCAGCCGTCGGCGCAGACCGATGTCGGACAGCTCGTGGAAGGAGCCTCCGGGGGGAGGGGCTGGCCGGGCGGGGCGGCCTCGGCGACGCGGGCCGCGGCCCGGAACGAGCGGGCGGTGTCGGTGAGGTCCGCGACCTCGCAGCCGGATCGCCGCCCGGAGGAGATGATGACCAAGGCGTGGTCCGGCTCGCAGGGCGGGACGTACGGCGCGAACGCCGTCGCCTGCGCCGCGGCCTGCGCCACTCTCGACGTCGTACGCGACGAGAAGCTCGTCGAGAACGCCGAAGCGATGGGCAAGCGGCCGCGGCACGGCCTGGATGCGGTGGCCGACCGGACGCCCGGCGTCGGCGACGTGCGCGGCCTCGGCCTGATGCTCGCCACCGAGTTCGTCACCGAGGGCGGCGGCCCCGACCCCGAGACCGGCGCCCACGTCCAGCGCGCAGCGGTCGACGAGGGCCTGCTCCTGCCGCTGTGCGGCGCCTGGAACCAGGTCGTCCGCATGATCCCGGCGCTCGTCGTCGACGAGAGCGAGGTGGACGAGGGACTGCGGGCGTGGGCGGTCGCGGTCGAGGCCGGCACATCGGGAGCGGCACAGCGATGACCGTCAACGGCGCCTGCGGCAACCGGTCCGTGCGGCACTGCCGCCCAGGTCGACACATCAAGGCGCTGGAATTCGTGGCGGCCGACAGCGTACGAACCGTCGCCGACCGCCCCGTCGTGGCCTGAGCGCTGCGGCCCTGCCCCGGGCGTGGACACGTGGTCAGAAGAGTTTGTCGATCATGGCAACCCTTTGCGGAGCCTGTGACCACAAGGAGTCGAATCCGGTCATCGAAGTGCCTGGATTCGCTCTTGTCTGGTGAACGGTACGCAAGGAGAACGTCTTCCCCATGAACAACCCCACGAACGGCGGGCGCCGCGGGCGTCACCGCCGTCGCTGGACCGCCACCGGGCTCGTGCTCGGCGTGCCCGCCGTCGTCCTGCCGTATCTCGCGTTCGTGCAGGAGGACTCGCAGGCCGCCACGGTCGACACCGGTGCCTACTACCGACTGGTCTCGGTGCGCAGTGGCAAGGTGATGGACGTCAACGGCTTCTCGACCGCCGACGGCACCCGTGTCCAGCAGTGGACCGACCAGAACACCGCCAACCAGCAGTGGAGGCTCAAGCCCGCCGGGGACGGCTACTACGAGCTGGTGAACCGCAACAGCGGCAAGGTGCTGGGCACGGCGGGCGGTTCGACCGCCCGGTCGGCCGCCGCCGAGCAGCAGACCGACAGCTCGGCCACCTCCCAGGAGTGGAAGATCAAGGAGGTGGGCGGTTCCGACGCCGTCACCTTCACCTCACGCAAGAGCGGCCTGGTCCTGGACGTCTCCGCGGGCTCCACGGCCAACGGCGCGGCCGTCATCCAGTACCCGAGCCGGGGCGGCGCCAACCAGCAGTGGAAGCTGGTGAAGGTGGCCCCGACCCCGGCGCCCGGGGCCGGCGGAACACCGGCCAAGGCCGCCTCCGGACCGTACGTGTGGAAGAACGCGCAAGTGGTGGGCGGCGGTTACGTCACCGGACTGGTGTTCAACCCGCGGGAGAAGGGCCTGCTGTACGCGCGCACCGACATGGGCGGCGCCTACCGCTGGGACACCGGGGCCGAGCAGTGGATCCCGCTGACCGACCTGATGGGCGAGAAGGACTGGAACCTGCTGGGCATCGATTCGCTGGCCACCGACCCCGCCGATCCCGCCCGGCTCTACCTCGGGGCGGGCACCTACACCAACGAGTGGGCCGGCAACGGCGCGATCCTGCGCTCCACCGACCGGGGCCGCACTTTCCAGCGCACCGAACTGCCCTTCAAGCTGGGCGGCAACGAGGACGGTCGCGGGGCCGGCGAACGACTCGTGATCGACCCGGCGGACCCCGCCACCCTGCTACTGGGCACCCGCAAGAACGGCCTGTGGCGCAGCACCGACCACGGCGTGACATGGAGCCAGGTCTCCTCGTTCCCCGTCAAGGACGGGGCGAGCAGCGGCGGGGGCATCTCCTTCGTCACGTACGGCCCGGCCGGAAGCAGGACGGTCTACGTGGGCGTCGCCGACCGATCCACCTCCCTGTACCGCTCCACCGACGGCGGCGGCACCTGGCACGCCGTCGCCGGGCAGCCCACCGGCCAGCTGCCGCAGCACGGCGTGGTCTCCGGTGACGGCTCGCTGTACCTGACGTACACCGACGCCCTCGGACCGAACGGCGTGACCGCGGGCTCGGTGCGCAAGTACACGCCGAGTGGCGGCACATGGAAGGACATCTCCCCCTCCCGGGGCAGTTACGGGTTCTCCGGTCTGGCCGTCGACCCGCGGAAGCCGTCCACGGTGATGGTCACCACCCTCGACCGCTGGTGGCCCGAGGACGAGATCTACCGGACCACCGACGGCGGTGACACCTGGAAGGCCCTGGCCGACAAGTCGGTGCGCGACGCCTCCGCCGCTCCCTACGTCGGTACCGGCATCGGGCACTGGATGACCGCCCTGGCCGTCGATCCCTTCGACTCCGGGCATGTGCTGTACGGCACCGGCAACGGCATCTGGCGCAGCAAGGACGCCACCGCCTCCGACAGCGGAGGCACCAGTCACTGGACCGTGGGGGCACGAGGGCTGGAGGAGACCGCGCTGGCGGACGCCGTCGCCCCGCCCGGCGGCGCCACCGTCATCACCTCCATGGGCGACCAGGGCGGCTTCCGGCACGACTCCCTCACCGAGGTGCCCGCCGGGCGGCTGAGCAACCCGATGATGAGCAACAGCACCGACGTCGACTTCGCACAGTCCGACCCCTCGGTGCTGGTCAGGGTCGGTCATGGCGGCGCTCAGGACGGCGCCTACTCCACCGACGGCGGCAGCAGCTGGAACGGCTTCAGGTCGGAGCCGGTGGCCGGCGCCGACAGCGGCCGTGTCGCGCTCGCCGCGGACGGCTCCACGATCGTGTGGACCGAGGCGGGCCAGGCCCCGTACCGCTCCACCGACAAGGGCGCGAGCTGGTCCAAGGTCGGCGGGCTGGGCGCCGGCGCCGTGGTCGTCGCCGACCGCTCCTCGGCCAGGACCTTCTACTCCCTGGCCGGCGGCACACTCCACGCCAGCACCGACGGCGGCGCGACCTTCACCGCCCGCGCCACCGATCTGCCCGACGGCCGCCTCACGGCCGTTCCCGGCATCGCCGGAGACCTGTGGATCGCAGGTTCGGGCAAGGGGCTGCTGCACTCCACCGACGGCGGCCGCACCTTCACCGCCCTCGACACGGTGCGGTCCGCTTCCGCCCTGGGCTTCGGCAAGGCCGCGCCCGGAGCCTCGTACCAGGCCCTGTACCTGATCGGCGCCGTGAAGGACGTCACCGGGGTGTTCCGCTCCACCGACAAGGGCGCCACCTGGCTGCGCGTCAACGACGACGCCCACCAGTGGGGCAGCATCGGCGGCCTGGGCATCATCACCGGCGACCCCGACACCTTCGGCCGTGTCTACATCGGCACCAACGGACGCGGACTCCAGTACGGCGACCCGTCCTGACCCCGACGCCGACCGCGCCGGCCTGGAGAGTGAGGGAGAAGTGCTCCACCGCGGGAAGGCAGGGAGGTCCTGCCTTCCCCGGGCCGGGCGGAGACCGCTCGTTCGCGGGCCCCGCCGGCACGGTCACGAGCCGGTGATCACGGGTGGGCCGGTCAGCGCTGCAGGGTGAGCACGCCGGGCCGGTAGGGCAGTTGCTCGTAGGGGGTGCCCTGCGGCGGGTTGGGGGCCTGGCCCTGGTAGAGGAACTGCAGGTTGCAGGGGTCTATGGTCATCGTCTGGTCGGGGTTGTTGCGGACCAGGTCGCCGTGGCTGATGTCGTTGGTCCAGGTGGCGCCGCTGTTGGCCTTGCCCGCGAAGGGGCTGCTCTCGCTGGTGGCCTGCGGGGTCCATGAACCGTTCAGGCTGGAGGCGGTGAACGAGCGGAAGTAGCGCACGTTGCCGGACGTCTTCGCCTCGACGATCATGAGGTACTGGTTCTGGCCCTTGACCTTGTAGACCTGGGGCGCCTCGAACAGGTTGTTGGTCGTGTCGCTCATGACCGTGGTGTACGACGAGCCGAAGTTGCCCGGGAAGTTCCCGATCGGCATCGTCGCCTTGTAGATCTTGCCGTTGTCACCGGCGAAGAACAGGTACATGTTCTGGTCGTCGGCGATCAGGGTCTGGTCGATCGGGCCGGTGCCGGACTCGGTGCGGGGATGGCGCCGGTGAACAGCGGCTGCGGCGCGGACCAGCCGTTGGGGTTGGTGGGGTCGCTGGAAGTGCGGTAGTTGAAGGCCCAGCCGCCGCTCCACTGGGAGGCCAGCACCCAGATGTTCTTGGGGGCGAAGTAGAACAGCGTGGGCGCCACCGTGGACTGGCTCATCCCGGTCTGGGCGGCCGAGGCCATGTCCGTCCAGTTGGTGAAGGGGCCGAACGCCATGGAACCCCACGACCCCGACGACGTCGAATAGTTCGTCCCGTAGACCAGGTGCTTGCCGTTGTACGTCACGGTGGTGAAGTCCTTCAGCGCGGTCCATCCGTTCGACGGCTGCGCCAGGGCGCCCGTCGAGGTCCACCGGTACGTCGACGGCAAAGAACACGTGCTGCCCGTGGAGGCAAGGCCGGCCCACTTCTGGTTGCTGCCGCCGTTGCACGTGGCGATCTCGACCGCCGTGCCGTTGGCCGTACCCGTTCCCGTGGTGGCCAGGCACAGACCGGATTCCACGCCGACGATCGTGCCGTCGGAGTTCACCCGCCACTGCTGGTTCGCACCGCCGGTGCAGCTCCAGATCACCGGCTTGGCGCCGGGCGTGGTGGCGTGGCCCGGAGCATCCAGGCACTTGTTGCCGTACACGGTCAGCTGGTTGTTGTCGGTCGCCGTCCACTGCTGGTTGGCGCCGCTCCAGCAGTCCCAGATCTGCAGGGTCGTGCCGTCGGTCTGGCTGGCGCCCGGAACATCGAGGCACCGTCCGGAACCCGTGCCGCGCACGGCGCCGGTGGAGGCTGCCTGAGCCGGGGTGACGACGAGCGTGGCCGCCGAGGCGACCAGGGCCGCGAGCGCCACTGACAGATGCCTGCGGTTGAATCCCCGTCTGTGCATGGGGCCTGCTTTCTTTGTGTGAGAGATTCCGGCCGGCCCCGTTGGGGGCCGTCCGGACTGTTGAGGCGCGACACTCGACCCTGGTGTTCGACATATCGACCGATGATCGAAACGCCGAGCAGACTGAAGGGCGGTGTGCGATCAGGATCTGCTTCGAGGTGGATCTCAGTTCCGCACGATGCGCCAGCGGTTGTCGGCGGTGCCGTCGTCCGAGTCCTGGACTGCGAACGCCCCGACGGCGGTGGAGTTGTTCGCGATGGCGAGCAGCTTGCCGCTGTTCACGTTGCGGATCTTGCAGGTCCCGTCGCCCTGGTCGAGCAGCGTCCATTTGTGGTCGGCGGTGCCGTTGTCCGACCACTGCAACACGGTGGCGCCGTCCGCCGTGGACATGTCCAGGATGCCGAGCACCTTGCCGCTGCCTGCGT
This sequence comes from Streptomyces sp. SAS_272, assembly GCF_052543235.1. Classification (NCBI taxonomy): domain Bacteria; kingdom Bacillati; phylum Actinomycetota; class Actinomycetes; order Kitasatosporales; family Streptomycetaceae; genus Streptomyces; species Streptomyces sp. SAS_272. The sequence goes on from NZ_JBMNDR010000021.1 coordinate 43,227, forward strand.
TGCGGAAGCGGACCGCGTTTCCGTCGGTGATCATTTCCCAGTCGTGGTCGGCGGTGCCCGAGTCGTTCCACTGCAGGGCGCGGCCGCCGTTGGCGGTGGACATGTTCTGGATGCCCAGCACGAGACCGCTGCCCACGTTGACGAGCCGGACGGTGCCGCTGGTGTTCCAGTAGACGGTGTAGTTGTGGCCGTGCGCGTCGTGGAACGGGCCGAGGTTGACCGTGGAGCCGTTGGCGGTGGCGGTGAAGGCGAGCGAGGTGCTGCTGGTCCGTGTGATCGAGGACGTGGTCAGCGTCGGGAGGGAACTGAGCGAGGTGTCCCCGTAGTTGCCGGACAGGACCGCCGGGCCGTAGGTGATCGCGGCCACGTTGGCGTTGTCGTCGGCCGCCCGCATGATGATCCGCATGGGCAGGCGGACGGTGACCGTGTCGCCGGAGTTCCACGAGCGGTTCAGGACGGCGTAGCTGCCCGGGGCGGTGGCGATGGACTGGGCGACGCCGTTGACGCTGACGGTGGCCCCGGTGGTCCAGCCCGGGATGCGGATGCGCATCGCCCAGGTTCCGCCGACGTTGCCGGTGACCTGCAGGGTCGTGGTGTCGCTGACGGGGTAGGTCGTGGTCTGGGTGACCGTGATCCCGCGCTCCGACCAGTTGAGCACCGAGGGCACGAACAGGTTGACGATCAGCGTGTCGTCACTGTGGAAGTAGACGGAGTCCATCAGCCTGGTGTGCATCTCCAGGCCCGTGCCCTGGCAGCACCAGAAGGTGCCGTAGTCGGTGCTCCAGGTGCCGCCGCCCAACGCCGGGCCCACGCCGCGCCGGCCTCCTGGGTTGAGGGAGGTGAAGTAGGTGACGTGACCGTGGTCGTCGGCCGGGTTCTGCTGGCCGATCATCTGGTTGAGCCATGCCCGTTCGTAGTAGTCGAACAACTCGGCGCGGTTCGGGTCCAGCGCGAACAGTTCCCGGGTGAGGCTGAGCATGTTGAAGGTGTTGCAGCTTTCGCAGGTGTCCTTGTTCAGGAAGCCGGCGATGGCGTTCGGGGCGCGGAAATGCTCCGCCTGGCTGTTGCCGCCGATGGCATACGTGTGCGAGTTGACGGTGATGTTCCACGCGTTGGTGGCGATGTCCCGGTAGCGGGTGGTGCCGGTGGCCTTGTACTCCCGGGCGGCCCCGATCCACTTGGGCACCTGGGTGTTGGCATGCAGTCCGTTGAACTGGTCCTGGTTGGACGCCAGGGGGTCGAACACCGCGGCGTGGTCGAACCGCTGGGCGACGGTGAGCCACCGTGCGTCACCCGTCTGCTGGTAGAGATCGGTCAGCACGGCGTTCATGCCGCCGAACTCGACGCGCAGCATGGTCTGCATCTGCTGGCTGGTCAGCCGGCCGGTGCGCCGGTCGACCCATCCGGCCAGGGCGAGCAGCACGTCCCGGGCCTGTGTGCTGCCGATGTGGCACCACACGTCCAGCAGACCGTTGAGGGTCTTGTGGATGGTGTAGTACAGCACCTCGCCACTGGTTCCCTGCTCGAGAGCCGTGAAGTTGGACTCGGGGCAGCCGGAGAGGTATCCGGGGCTGAAGCCGGCGGCGCTGTTGTTGGCCTGGCATTTGGCCAGTTCCGCGACCATGGTGGTCGCCTTGTCCCGGCAGACGGTGTCCCCGGTCACGGCGTACGACTGCGCCCATGCAGTGAGGAAGTGCCCCTGGATGTGGGTCCGGAAGCCGAACGTCGGCGCGTCCCAGCCGCCGTTGGGGGCCGCACCGTTGGTGGACAGCTTGTGGTTGGCGCGGAAGTTGTAGAGCAGCCGGTCGACGTCGATGAACCGCAGGTAGTTCTGCGTTCGGTTCTGGTTGTCCAGCCACCGGCTTTTGGTGAGCCGGACCTGGCCGAGTGCGAAGGGGTGGGCGGAGACCCCGATGTCGGCCCTCGCGGGAGGGACGGCCGCAAGGGCGGAGGATGCGCCTACGAGGGACCCGGTGGCTGAGGCGACGACGGTGGCCCCGGCTGCTTGCAGGAGGCGGCGTCTGCTGACGGAGAAGGCCATGATGCACCCTTCGGGAGGAGGGGACGGCGGCTGGGTGGTCGGTGTGTCGGCGCATGATGCCGGCGGCCGGCGCGGCACGTCACGGGCTGGTCTGCTGTCGATGCGGTTCCAGTTGTCTCCGCTGATACATGGGATGGATTAACGGACACGAACGTCGCTGGTGTCTAGCCTCGCGACACAAAATCCTTGATCTTCGGCGAACGGTCCGTGCCCGCAGGTGACTTGGCGACCTGCCGGACATGGGATGTGCCCGGCGGGCGCGTGAGGGGTTCGACAGCTGGGCGAGGTCGGCCCGACCTGTCGCCGGGGCCCTCGCCCCGTCCGGGCCGCCCGCAGGCCGCGCCGCCGCGGGTTGGGTCCGCGGCGGCGCAGCAGGGTGGGTCGGACGGGGCAGGCCCGGGGACTGACCGCGGTGAAGGAGCTGTCGGCGCGGAAGGCGGCGGTGTCCTGGAAGGTGTCCACGCGCAGTGCGTAGTCGTAGTGGCGGACGTGGCGGCCGGGGTGGTCGTACGACTCCAGGCTGACGGAACCGGCAGTGCTGCCGGTGCGGGCGCAGAAGGTGGCGTCCTTGTCGAAGATGCCGGTGCCGTCGCCCGCGTCGAAGCGGATCCGGAAGTCCCGGTGGCGCATGTAGCGGCCGGAGGAGCCACGGGGTCATGGTTCCGTCAATGTTTCTGACGGGATCCTTCCGGATGGTTCGCGCTGCCCCCGGATCTCGGGAACGTCCTGTCGCGCAGGTCGACTTGGGCACGGGACGCGCTCCACGTCCGGGCGGCCTCATCGGCGTCAGGAGCCGGGATTCGACGAACCCCTCCGGCGGCGCCCGTCGCGGCCCCGCCAAGCCGGTGAGCGACGGCCCGCAGGCTCGGATCTCAGTGCCGCCCAGGCTCGGGGAGGGGCTGCGCGCACCAGATGGTCTTGCCGTTGTCGGTGTGCCGGGTACCCCACCCCTGGGTGAGCTGGGCGACGAGCAACAGGCCCCGGCCGCCCTCGTCGAACGCGCGGGCCCGGCGCAGGTGCGGAGCGGTGTTGCTGGAGTCGGAGACCTCGCAGATCAGGGAGGCATCGCGAATGAGGCGTAGCCGGATCGGCGGCTCGCCGTATCTGATGGCGTTGGTGACCAGCTCGCTGACGACCAGTTCGGTGACGAACGCCGCCTCCTCCAGGCCCCAGGCGTCGATCTGGTCGACGGCGAACTTCCTGGCGCGCGGCACCTCTTCGGTGTCGGGCTCGACGTCCCAGTCGGCGACGTGGTGGGGTGCGAGCGCGCGGGTGCGAGCGAGCAGCAGGGCCGCGTCGTCGGTGCGGCGGTCGGGGAGCATGGCGTCGATCACCGTGTCGCACAGGGCCTCCAGGGAGGTGGCCGAGTGGCTCAGGGCGTGTCGCAGTTCGGTGATGCGCTGGTCGACGTCGCGCTCACGGCTTTCCAGCAGTCCATCGGTGTAGAGCGCGAGCAGGCTGCCCTCCGGCAGTTCGAACTCCGCGGTTTCGAAAGGCAGCCCGCCGATGCCGAGCGGCGGCCCCGGATGGACGGGGAGCGGGGTCCTCGTGCCGTCCGGGTAGACGACCAGCGGCAGGGGGTGGCCGGCGCTCGCCAGCGTGAGGCGCCGGGAGACAGGGTCGTAGACGGTGTACAAGCAGGTGGCGCCGGACTCGCCGGTCGGCTGGAAGGGGCTGTCGGGCCGGAGGTCGCTGGCGAGGTGGAGGACCAGGTCGTCCAGATGGGTCAGCAGCTCGTCCGGTGGCAGGTCGACGTCGGCGAGGGTGCGCACCGCCGTGCGCAGCCGGCCCATGCTGGCCGCGGCGTGCAGGCCGTGGCCCACGACGTCGCCGACGACCAGGGCGACCCGGGCGCCGGACAGCGGAATGACGTCGAACCAGTCGCCGCCCACCTCCGTACCGGTCCCGCCGGGCAGGTAGCGGGACGCCACCTCGACCGCCTCCTGGTTCGGCGACCCCTGCGGCAGCAGACTGCGTTGCAGGGTCAGCGCGGTCGTGCGCTCGCGTGAGAACCGGCGGGCGTTGTCGATGGCGACGGCGGCCTTGGCGGTCAGCTCTTCGGCGAGGATCAGGTCGTCGGCGGTGAAGGCCTCGGGCCGGTCGAGCCGGGAGAAGGCGACGACGCCGAGCAGCGCGCCGCGCGCCCGGAGCGGCACGGTGATCCGGCCGGTCAGGCCGTCCGCGGCGATGGACTCGTCGACCACCGGGTTCCCCGGCGGCCAGTGGGCCGGGTCCGCGGCGAGTCCGGGTCCGAAGGCCCACTCGCCGCCCTCGCCGGGCTCGACGGCCAGCTCGACCGTGGACCTGCCGGTGGCCATGCAGCGGGCGGCCACGGAACCGGGTGCGTGCATGACGCGGGTCGTCGGCCGGGGAGCACGCTCGGCGTCGTCCTTCGCGCTGTGCTGGGCGGCACGGCTGAGCGTGATCGTCTCGGCGGGGGCGAACGCCGACGCGGAGGGCGGCTCCTCTCCGCGCAGTACCTCCTCGAAGAGATCCACGTCGACCAGGTCGACGAATCCCGGCACCGGGGTCCTGGCCAGTTCCTGGGCGGTGCCGATGACGTCGAGCGTCCGCCCGATCCCACCGCTCGCCTGGTTGAGGAGGAGCAGGCGCTGCCGGGCCCAGTACTCGGCGCTCATGTCGAATCCCCAGTTGGCGACCGCGCGGACCCTGCCCTCGGCATCCCGGACGGGCCATATGCTGGTCGCCCAGGCATTGGCGTAGTGACTGCCCAGGGGGCGGAAAACGGTGATGAGACGGGTGGCCTCGCCCGTCCTCGCCACTTCTGCGAGCGCGTCGGTGTAGGGCTTGTCGTCCCTTTCGGGAAACAGCGAGCGGTCGAACTCGGGAAACACCTCGCGGTACTTCCTGCCGAGCACTTGCTCCTCGGAGTGCGCGATCACCCGGCCCGAGGAGGCGTTGATCCACAGGAACCGCAGGTCAGGGTCGTAGACGCCCAGAGCGAAGGGGGACTGCTCGAAGGCCCGGTCGGCGATCACCGGGCGGCGTCCCCAACGCTGCATCGTCACCACGCGGCCCAGCATCCGCCCCTCCGGGCCGAGCAGTGCGTGAGCGGTCACCACGGCGTCCACCGTGGAGCCGTCCCGGTGACGCAAGGGGATGAACCCCGTGGCGTCGGGGCCGGCGTCCTGGTCGTCGAGGAGGCCGGGTGGCGGGGGAGCCACCAGCAGATCGGTCAGGGGGCGCCCGACGGTGTCCTCCGCCGTCCAGCCCAGCAGCAGCCGACCCCCCTGGCTCCAGCCGCTCACCTTGCCGTCCAGGTCCACCACGACAGCGGCTGTGGGGGCATCCTGCTTGTCGGCCATCTCCACGCGCCAAGCCTCCGTCCGGACAGCCGTGCCCGTCAGGGCTGGATTCCAGCGGTTGCCTCCAGCCTAGATCGGCCCCCGCTCAGCGGCGCTCCGACTGATGCGTTCGAGGCGCCGGGCTTTCACGGCGGAGACGCGGGCAGGGGGCGAGACCGCCGTCCGCCCGGCCCGCGCGGGCGGTCCGGCACACCTGACGGCATGGGCGTCCGCGAGGAGCGTGCGATCACCCACGACGGGACTCGCGGCCGAGTGGGCCGTGTGGCACGACCTCGCCGACGGGGCCGGACAGCCGCCGGGTCAGGCGAAGCGGGTGATGCGGCGGAGGAGGGAGGGCGGGGTGAGGCCTCGTTGGACGGAGAGGAGATACGCCGCCGGGTTCTGTGCTCGCACCTCCCTGGCCCGGTGGACCTGCGTGTGTCGAAGACTCGCGAAGGCCAGGGCCGCGCCCACCGCTCCCATCGCCCCGCTGAGCAGAGGCTGCTGGCCGGCGGCGGCGCCGACGGCTCCACCGGCAGCGGTGATCAGCCCGGGGATCTCGAACTTCACGCTGGCGGCGCTGTAGACGGTGCTGATCCCCTGCCCCTTCATCGCCGCCCGCAGTTCCCGCAGGGGGGCTTCGAACCGGTCTTCCACGGCCATGTGCAGGTAACGTTCGCGCGCCTCGGGCAAGGTCGTCCCGGCGAGGTCCTGCTGCAACTGCTCCACGGTCTGAGAGATCGCGCCGGCGAACGCCGCGAACTCGTCACGATGATCCGTTCGCAGCGAAGCGATCTTCTCGGCCGGTACGGCGCTGAGATCGGCCGGGACGGCGATGCGGATGGCGAGGAGCCCGACAGTCTCGGCGGACGGCGCGGCCGGCGGAGATACGGCAGAGGTCGCGGACGTGCTCAGAAGGACTTCGGCGAGACGGTCCGCGTCCCAGCCGCCCGAAGCGAGATGGGCGTCGGGCTGGTCGGTCGTGGGCGTGTACCGGCCCTGGGCGGCGAGCGCTTCGACGAACGCGCACTTGTAGACCCACGCGAGCGCGGCGTTCATGGTGACCCACCGGCCGTCGAAGAGGGACCGGCGGTCATGGAGTGCGGAATCACGGCGCACGTCGGATGCGAGACCGGTGTCGAACAGCGCCTCCAGCAGCTCTGGGGTGAACTCCTCCCGGTAGGAGGCGGCCGCCCGGGCCGGTGCCCTCCTGAAGCGGCCGCTGCCGGACGCGGCGCCGAGCGCACGAGGCGACGTGGGGTTGACGGGTCCTGACGCGTGCGCGTGCCGGTCGTCCCAGGATTGCGATGCACCGTATCCGGCAGCGTGCAGCGCACTCGTGTGGCGCTGGAGCAGATCCAGGAAGAGGGGGGCCACCTGCTCTGCCGCGCCGGCCGGTGGCACATTCCTGACGAAGCCGAGGCGGCCGAGGACCGTGGTGGTCGTGGAATCGGCCAGACGGTAGCCCTCGGGTACGACCCGAGCCAGTTCCCGCCAGTACAGGGCAGCCGTCTTCAGCCAGTTCTCGTCCCTGAAGTGGATGTAGGGGTAGTACAGCCCGAGATGCGGGAGCACGGCACATTCTCCTTCCCGGCGACAGCACGCCGCGCTCGGCAGAAAACGGCGCCCCTGGCCCACGGCCGGACACCGGGCGCACGAGCCTGGTCAACACGGCCCCGGAGTCCGGCCATCTGCCGACCACCCCGGCGTCCGCGCCCGCACCCGGCCCCGTTCGCCCTCGTCGGTCGAGCCTGGAGACGAGCGGTGAAGACCCCCAACGTGGGACGCCTGCCGTCCCGTTGAGCCTCACGTCATGCTATCGGCTCCCTGTCTGGTGCGGGGAGCCGAGTCCAGCGCCGTAACGCGGTGGGGTCAGTCGTGCCGGCAGGCGTCGCGCTCGAATGCGGTGAGGGGGACGGTGGCGGTCGACTCTTCGCCGTCGTCGGAGACGCTCTGGTAGAGGACGCTTCCCGGAGTGAGTCGATCACGGTCGCTCAGCGTGAAGGTGACGTTCGCCGACGACCATGAGTCGTCCTCGGTCCAGCCGTAGAGGGCATAGGTGGTCCTGGCGGTCAGCGGAGCCAGGGCAGTGGTCGCGGTCCAGCCGACGGCGGGAGGCTCCAGGGGCCAGGTGGCGAGACCGGTGTGGAGAGGGCGGTCAGCGGTCCACGAGCCGACCGTCGCCGCCTCATCGGCGTCGACGCCGTCCATGTAGAGCGTCGCTCCGTCGATCCGATGCCCGCAGACCATCATGACGCCGAGCAGACGGCCGTCGTCGGTCACGGAGATGCCGGCGACGGCGTCGACGGGCACCGTGCACCCTGGAACGCCGCTCAAGGCCACCCCGGCCGCAACGGCCGCTAGACGGCGTCGAGTTGTCCGCCGACGTGGCGTGGTCGACTCCATCAGTCCCCCTACCGGGGCATCCTGGCGCCCCCGTCTTCCGTACGCACTGCGCGTACCCGACAGGGTCCCATGGGGGCAGGGTGGCGCGATCCCTCCGGAGATCGCGCCGACCGACCTCTTCCACCGGATCAACCGTGAAGTCCCGGAACCGGTCGGCCGGACCTGGGGCTGACTTGGGGGAGCGGCGTGACGTCATGCCTGTCGGGCGGTCCGGTAGCGCAGATGGGTGACTGTGGGGGAAGTGATCACCTCGGTGGGTGTGAAGGCCAGGTCGGCGAGATCGTCGAAGAGACGCTCTCCCGCGCCGAGGACGGCGGGCACGAGGTGCAGGACCAGTTCGTCGAGCAGACCCGCCGCGAGGTACTGACGCACGGCCGACGCGCCGCCCGCGATCTCCACGTCCTTCTCGCCTGCGGCCTTCCGCGCTCGCTCGAGTGCGGATGCAATGCCTTCGGTCACGAAGTGGAACGTGGTCCCGCCTTCCATCTCCAGCGGTGCACGCTCGTGATGGGTCAGCACGAACACCGGTGCGTGGTACGGCGGCTCGGGCCCCCACCAACCCGTCCAGCTCTCGTCCCACGCGCCCCGCCCGGGACTGAACATGTTGCGTCCCATGATGTGCGCGCCGGTGTTCTCGTGCAGGTCCGTGAGGATCTGTGCGTCGCGTTCCCGACCGGGCTGCTCCTTCTCGAACATCCAGGCGGTGAGCGCCTCGGCCCCGGTGCCGAAGGGTTGCTCGAGGCTCTGGTGGGGGCCTGCGGTGAATCCGTCGAGCGAAATGGCGAGATTTGCGGTGACGATGCCCACGGCGTCTTTGCCTTCCCGTAGTCGGTGATCGCAAGCCTAGACTCGCCGGTCGCCGCACACTCATCGGTGCACGCACGATCGCCTGCGTGCCGTGAAACGAGTCGTAAGTCCCCCGATGCACGCGGCCGTCCGGTCGCGCGGCCCAGGCAGGCGTCGCGGCACATCGTCGTGCCGGAACAACTGGCCGAAGAAGCACTCGAGTTGGCCGCACGTGAATGCCGTCCCTGCGGTACCTCCAACCGATGATCATGAGTGGCTCGAACGCGCTGCGCTCTTCTTGCAGCGGCCGTCTTCGCCGTCCTGGTCTCGGGAGTGTCCGCCTGCGACGACGGAGAGGACGTCCCCGTCCCCGCGGGAGGCGACAAGTGGGTCTCCCTCACCTTCGCGGCGGGGCAGTGCGGACCGGATCCTGGTGAGTTCGGTCTGTACTACTACTACTTACTACTACGAGGAGGACTCCGGGGCCCTCCGAAGTCGCATCGGTCCCCGCTACGGTTGCCTGCCTGCCTGCCTGCCTGCCTGCCTGCCTGCCTGCCTGCCTGCCTGCCGGTGCGGCGAGCTTCGGCCGGCCTGCGGGCTCTGGGGACTAGCCTGGCCGCCTGCCGACCGCCTTGAAGCGTCGAAGGAGTCACCCGCATGGAGATCGTGTCGTCACGGAAGATCACCACGTTTCTGATGTTCGAGGGGAACGCCGAGGACGCGATGACCTTCTACATCTCGCTGTTCGACGATGCCGAGGTGGTCAGCATCAGTCGCTACGGAGCCGCGGGGCCCGGCAAGGAAGGCAGTGTGCAGCACGCGACCTTCTCGCTCGCCGGTGAGGAGTTCATGTGCATCGACAGCCCCGTGCAGCACGACTTCACCTTCACGCCCGCCGTCTCGCTCTTCGTCCAGTGTCAGGACGAAGCCGAGCTGGACCGCCTCTTCGCGGCCCTGGCCGAGCAAGGCACCGTGCTCATGCCGCTGGGGGACTATGGCTTCAGCCCCAGGTTCGGCTGGGTCAACGACCGGTTCGGCGTCTCCTGGCAGCTGAACCTGCCCGCCTGAGCAGTCCTCTCGAGCCGACCCGGTGATCGTGCTTGCCCGAATACCGGTTGCCAGGTCCCTGCCGTGGGCCGAACGATGACACCTTGTGACGACCACAGAAACCCAGCCCATGTCCGGTGCCGCCCGGCCGATCGCGTTGGTGACAGGAGTCGGCCGCTCCGTCGGGATCGGCGCGGGCATCGCCCGCCGGTTGGCCTGGGCCGGCTGGAACGTCGCATTCACGTACTGGACGCCGTACGACGCGCGAATGCCCTGGGGCGCAGAGGCGGGCGCCGCGGACAGAATCGCCGAGTCCCTCGCGGACGAGGGCGCCGAGACGGTGGCCGTCGAGGCGGACCTCGCCGACCCGGACACCCCGGAACGTGTCTTCGACGAGATCCGGCGCCGCCTCGGCGACGTCACGGCTCTCGTGATGTGCCACTGCGAGTCGGTCGACTCGGGCCTGCTGGACACCACCCTGGAAAGCTTCGACCGCCACTTCGCGGTGAACGCGCGCGCCACCTGGCTGCTGATCCGCGAGCACGGTCGCCGCTTCCAGGGCGCTCACGGAACCGGACGCGTGATCAGCCTCACCAGTGACCACACCGTCGGCAACCTGCCCTACGGGGCCAGCAAGGGGGCGCTGGACCGCATCACACTGGCCGCCGCCCAGGAACTCGCCCCGCTCGGGATCACCGCCAACGTGATCGACCCGGGGCCGGTGGACACCGGGTGGATGTCCGATGACATTCGCGACCACGTGCTGCGCCGGACGCCGTTGGGACGGCTGGGCAACCCGCAGGACACCGCACACCTCGTGGAGTTCCTGTGCTCACCGCAGGGGCAGTGGATCAACGGGCAGCTGCTGAAGAGCAACGGCGGATTCGCCCACTGACCCCGGGATCGCCGACACGGACGTCTGCCACGGTGATCCGTCTGCCGAACCGATCAGACAACAGCCGTCCATGCCGGTGGCGGCGTGCGGGACCCAGCGGCCGGCCGTTCGCCCCGAGGCGTGGATGCGAAAGCAGTGGACTGTTCGGCCGGATCGGTGCCATCGTCAGCGATCGTGACGGAGCATGACTTCCTGGCGTTGGCGCCGCAATACACCACGACGTCCGAACTGCTCTCGAGTTCGGCGCGTCGGCGCGGGATGGACGTGGAAGTGCTTCCCGCCCACAAAGATGTGGGCACTGCCGTGCCGAGGCGTTGTGGTCACTACTTCGGCGGCCCCGCTTTCGCGGCACGCGTCGTGGACGCCCTCGACGTCGCGCTCCTGGAACCGTCTGACGACTGGCTGGCCACGTTGCCCTACGCGTACACCGGACGGCGGATCGCCATGGCCACCCTGGGCGAGGCGCGATCCCTGTCCCGACCGGCGTTCGTCAAGCCGCCGAGTGCCAAGACCTTCCCGGCCGCTGTCTACTCCAGCGGCAGAGGCCTCCCGACGGGGCCGGAGCTGTCGGCGGACGTGCCGGTCCAGATCAGCGACGTGGTGACCTGGGCAGCCGAGTTTCGCCTGTACATCCTGGACGGCGAGGTCCGCACGGGTTCGCAGTACGCGACCTTCGGCCGTCTCGACGCCGAGCCCCTGGACGGGCACCGCCACGAGGAGCACGTCCTGGAGTTCGCGGACGATCTCCTGGCCGCGTGCGGCGGTGGCCTGCCCAGCGCGGTGGTGGTGGACGTCGGGCTCCTGGCCACACCCGAGCACGGAACCGCCGGCCGGTGGGCGGTGGTCGAGGCGAACATGGCGTGGTTCAGCAACTGCTACGCCGCGGATCCCGACCGGGTCCTGGACGTCGTCCTGCGCTCAGCCGGTCCCCGGACGCGGACGGCGGAGCGGGACCGCCGCTTCTGCCGGGGGGTTCGACGCCAGGGTGAGTCCAGCACCCGGGCGGCAGGTCGCTAGATGCATGGACCCGCAGGATTACGACGACGCCGGCACCAGGACTGTCGCCGGCACCGGGACTGCCGGATGGGCGAGGGGAGGGCCGGGATCAGGCGTGCGGCGGCGATCGGCGCGGGCCGGCCCGGGCGCAGCTGACGCATGTGGTGGCCGCCGGACGTATCTCCAGGCGTTCGGGCGGAATCGTCCTGCCGCAGCTTTCGCACTGTCCGTACTGCCCCTGTTCAAGGCGTTCCAGCGCCCGGTCCAGTTCTTCCAGGTGCTCCCGCGCCTGCGCCATCAGAGCCGCGACGTGCGCCCGTTCGAAGGCGGTGGTGCCTCCCTCGGGGTCGTGCTCGTCGTCGACTGCGACCAGGGCATTCGCCGCGACGATCCCGTCGAAGTCGCGGCTCAGTGCGGCCGCACGCGCGAGGGTGTCGGCCCGGTCGGCCGCGAGGCGCGCACGCGCGCCCGAGGGGCTGGACGTACCGGGCTCGCCGTGGCTGTCGCGGGATGCATCGCCCATGCTGCGACAACGCCGACCCGGCCTTGAGCATTCCCCTGGCCGGCCGCGTTGCGCGTACTCGTGTCTCGCGGGACGGGGTGGTCGTCGGGCGCGTCCACGGCGTGGCCGGAGAGTGGGCTCGGACGCAGCCGGTATGTCGTGACGTATCTCGTGACCTTCGTGCGACGCATTGACCCCACAGTGTCATCGCGGTTGCATGCTTGAGGTCCTCCGGTGGGGAGCCGGAGACGCCGACCGATGTCATGGCTGGGGGAACGATGGAATTCATGAAGCGGAAGGCCGCCGGACGTGCGCGTGCCGTCTTAGGCGCCGTGGTCGTGGTCTGCGCGGTCACGACGGCGTTGCCGGGAGCGGTTTCGGCTGAGCCGATGACCGTGCCGGGCGCCGCGAGTGACAGCGTGGCCGGGGTCGAGCGGATCAGTGTCGCGCCCGACGGCAATCAGGGCGACGGTGACTCCGCCGGCGCCACGATCACGGCCGACGGCCTGCGTATCGCCTTCTCGTCGTCGGCGAAGAACCTGACACCCTCCAACCCGGTCACGTTCGAGAAGGTGTTCGTCCGTGACCAGCAGGCGGGCCGGACCACGCAGATGAGCAGCAACACGTCTCCGATCCAGCGCCCGGTGATCAGCGGGGACGGGCAGTACGTCGCCCTGTGGGGACAGCTGTTCCGGGACACGAAGGTCCTACTGTCCCAGGTGAGCTCGGCAAGCACGATCGGCGTCAACTGCTCGGGCCTCAGCTGCAGTCAGCCCTCGCTCAGCGCGGACGGCCGCTATATCGCCCACGTCGCCACCTTCAGCCGGCCGCCGTCCCGGCAGCGCATCGAGGTGCGGGACTGGCGCGCCGACACCACGCAGACCGTCGCCGAGTTCGATCACAGCGTCCAGGCCCGCCCGTCCATCAGCGGCGACGGCCGGTTCGTCGCCTACCAGGACGGCCAGACACAGGACGTCTTCGTCTGGGACCGTACCGACAACATCTCCACCGGCCCGATCGAAGGTCCGTCCCGAGCGGCCACACTCGTCCAGCTCAGCCAGGACGGCAGCAAGGTCGTCTACCTGTCGGGCTCCGACACCTACGTCCACGACGAGAGCTCGGGCACCGACCGACTGGTGCCCGACGTACGGGGTTTGGCCATCGATCCCACCGGCCGCCATCTGCTGTACGCCCCACACGACGCGAACGGACCGTCGCTCGTGCTGCGAGACCTGGAGACGGGCGCCGACGAGATCGTCTCCGACCAGCCGGCCTCGGCCGGGACCGACGCGGTCAGCGCCGGCGGGCGCGAGGTGGTCTTCCATTCCACGGCCGCTGACATCGTGCCCGGCGACACCAACGGCAAGTCGGACGTCTTCATCCGCCGTTTCTCCTGATCGCTGACGCTGCCCTTTCCGGCCCGGTGCGGAGGGAAAGGGACAGCGTCTGCGGTCGTCCCGCGGGGCCGACCGGCGACCCCGTGGGAACTCAGCCGTGGTAGTTGATGTATCCGTTGCCGTCGGCGTCGTTGGCGCGCTTGGTGTAGGAGTGGACGTCTGCCTTGGCGCCGGACGGCTTCAGCAGGTAGATGGTGTCCTTGTCGTTGTTCCAGATGAAGTTGCAGTTCTGGCGGTAGACGACGTTGGCGGCGTCGGAGTTGGCGCCCCTGCCGCCGCGCAGTTTCACGTAGTCGCCGGGCTCGAGCTTGTGGCTGGAGGCGAAGGTGAACTTGTTCCCCGTGGCGTCCTTGACGACGTAGCCCTTGAGGTCGACGGTCGCGGTGCGGGAGTAGTTCTTGATCGTCAGGTACTCGTCTTTGGTGTTGCCGCCGGAACACCGGTTGGAGTCGCTGCCGGGGGCGTCGTACTGGACGCCCTTGACCTTCAGCGCCGACGTGTACTCGGTGGCCTGGGCCGGTCCTGCGGTGATCGCGGCTATCGTGCCCGCAGCGGCGAGTATGGCCAGGGCATGGCGCATGCGCATGAGGAAATCCCCCCTCAGTGGTGCGAATGGAGCGCCTGGAGCCTACCGGAAGTGATCGACGGGTGTTCCTTTCGTGTGCAAGTTGTGAAGAGCGCGTGTGAGTTCGGATGCGCGGCGCGGCCCTGCGCCCACGGAGTCGCCCTCGTGACAGAACGTCGGGCCGGTGCGCGGGCCGTGCGGTGAGGCGGCGACCTGCCGGGTGATGCGGCGGCGGACGCCTGCCGCCGACCGCACGGTGACCCCTCGGGTCGGCCGGCCAGGAGGGGCGAAGTAGTTTCGGTTTGCATCACTGTAAGCTTTTGGCATGCCCCCGATCGATCTCGCCCGGCTCGCCGAACGGTTGCACCAGAACCTCGGCAGGCCCGAGCGCGAGCTGCTGGCTCCGGGAAGTTCCTGGAATCTCTCCCAGACGCTGCAGCACTGTGCGCAGACCGTCCGTTACTCCGTGACCGGCTACCCCGCGCTCAAGCCCGCCCTGTTCCGGGCGACGGCAGGCGCCCTCGCCAAACGGGTCTTCCTGCGCCGCGGCGCCATGAGGCACTCGCTCGCCGCACAGATCGACGGAGCGCCGCCCCTGGACCCGGAACTGCCGGTGGCCGAGGCCGCGGCCGGGCTCACGGAAGCGGTGGCCCTGTTCGCGAACCATGCCGCAGAGCACGCCCCCCACCCCGCCTATGGGCGCTGCACGCACGACGAGTTCGCGCGGCTGCACGCCATGCATCTCGCCGAGCACCTCCCCGGCCTGGTGGATGCCTGACGACTTGTCAGGCCAGGGAATCCCGGTCGATGAAGCCCTGACGAACCCCTGACCGGAGGCCTCGTTCCTTCCCGAACGGTACGCCCCGCCGCTCGACTCGCTCCCGCGCGTCCTGGTTGCGCTGGGGCCGGATGAGGCCCTGATCGGTCCGGATGGCGCTGTCCGGCGTTCTCGATCGCCCACCGGAGCGGCGGAGTTCCTCGGCGGCGGCGTGAGCGGCGCCACTCGCCTCTTCCCCGGCCGGCGTCGCCTCGTGTGTGGCTGGGCAGCTGCGCCGCGTTCTCATAGTTGAGGGTTCACCTACCGAGGTAGATCGAGTTAGGCTTACCTAAGTACAGTGATCGAGTTCCCGCTGCCCGCCTCAGGTGCAGGGGCTCACCCCACCCTCTGCGTGACAGGACCTCCCATGCGTTCGACCCCCCGCGGCGCCTTCGTGGCCCTCGCTCTCACTCCGCTGCTCGCAGGATGTTTCGTGTCCAGCGAGCAAGGCGCGGGCGCGGGCCCGGACGGGGGGCCGGGAGGACGCCTGAGAGTCGCGCTCGCCGTGCCGCCGGCGCGGGCGCTGTCCCCGTACAGCAACGACGCGACCGTACTGAGCAAGCTCTCCGTAGCCGAAGGGCTCACCGCCCTGGACCGGAGCGGCGACGCGGCCCCCGCGCTGGCGACGTCCTGGAAGCAGACCAACCCCACCAGCTGGACCTTCGAGTTGCGCAAGGCCACCTTCCAGGACGGCACCCCGGTCACCGCCGCAGCCGTCGTCAACGCCCTCGGTCACGCTGACGCCGCACGGCCCAAGCCCCGCGTCCTCAGCGACGTCACCCTCATCGCGAAGGCCGACGACGTCGACACGCTCACCATCAGCACCAAGGCCGCCGACCCGGTTCTCCCGCTGCGTCTGGCCAGCCCGGCGCTGGCCATCCTCTCCGGCAAGGCCTATGCGAAGGACGGCACCGCCAGTCCGGTCGGCACCGGAACCGGCCCCTTCCGGATCACGAAGCTCGCCGGCAAGTCCAGGGTCGCGCTCGACCGTTACGACGGCTACTGGGGCGGGAAGGCCAAGGCGTCCGGCATCGACGTGACCTGGACAGCCGACGGCACGGCCCGCGCCAACGCCCTGCGCAGCGGCGACGTGGACATCGCCGAGTGGATCCCCACGTCACAGGCGAAGCTGCTGGAGGCGAAAACCCGTCACGAGGTTCCGTCCGTACGGACCGACAGCCTCATCCTGAACACCGGCAGCGGCCTGTTCACCGACACGGCGCTGCGCGCGGCGGCCCGCCAGGCCGTGGACGGCGCCCCGCTCGTCGGCTCGGTCTTCAGCGGGTACGCGGACCCCGCGCAGGGCCTGTTCGGGCCCGCCGTCTCCTGGGCGGCCGACAAGCGCGTCGACGTCACCGGTCGGGCGAGAGCCGCGACCGCAGCGCAGGTGAAGGCGCAGACGAAGGGCAGGACCGTGCGTCTGGCCACCTACACCAACCGCGCCGAACTGCCCGAGGCCGCGTCCGTCCTCCAGCAGCAGCTGGAGCAGGCCGGGTTCACCGTGAAGCAGGACGTACGCGAGTACACACAGATGGAGGCCGACCTTCTCGCCGGCGAGTACGACGCCCTGGTGTTCTCCCGGGTGACACTCCTCGACACCGGCGACGCGGTCGCCTACCTGGCGAGCGACTTCCTGAGCGACGGCGTGTACAACATCGCCCGTCTGAAGGACCCCAAGGTGGACCAGGCCATCAAGTCGGCCGCCGAGGAAGGCGACGTGACGAAGCGGCAGCAGAAGATCATGGCCGCCGAAGCGCAGGTTCTGCGCACCGACGCCGTCGTCCCGCTCGTCCACGAGAGAGTCGTTCAGGGCATCGCCGCCGGCGTCGAGGGCGTGCTCCTCGACCCGCGCGAGCGCTCCCTGATCGACGTCGACACCCACCTGAAGTAGATGAGTGCGACATCGCCCCGTACCGGGACCCGTCCGTTGCGTCGGCGCGCGGGCCTCGGCCGCCTCGCCGCCGGGGGCGCGCTGCTGACGGCGGTGGCCCTGCTGCCCTGGCTGTCCGGGAACGACCCCGCGCTGACCGTCCTGCGGGCACGCTCCGCAGACCAGGACCCGACGCCCGCCCAACTGGCCGCGGTAAGGGAGCAACTGGGTCTGGACGAGGGGCCGTTCGCGCATCTCGCGTCATGGCTGAGCGGTCTGCCGCGGGGCGACGCGGGCACTTCCTGGGTGTCGGGTGAGGCGGTGCTTCCCCAGGTGACGAGCGCCTTCGCGGTCTCCGTGACGCTGATGCTCGGAGCGCTCGTGGTCACGGTCGCCGTTGCCGCACTGGTCAGCGCCCGTACGCTGCACCTCGGCTCCCGGCGGCGCCTGCACCGGGCGACGGGCGCCATCGGCATCGCCGTTCTCGCCGCGTTGCCCAAGTTTCTGCTCGCCTCGCTCCTGGCCACCGTGTGCGGGGTGTGGCTGGGCTCGTTCCCCTCCAGTGGGTGGGAGGGGCCCGCGTCGATGGTGCTGCCCGCGCTCGCCCTCGGCATCCCCTCCGGAGCGATGATCGGGGGTCTGCTCGACCAGGCACTGCCCGCCGCCTTCAACGAACCATGGGCCCGCACCTGGCACGCCTACGGCCTTTCGCCCGACCAGGTCGCCCGGCAGGCGCTGCGGCGCGTGCTGGCCGGGGTGCTGCCGCAGCTCCTGCCGACCGTGGTGGCACTGGTCGGTGGCGCCGTCGCCGTGGAGAAGATCTTCAACATCCCCGGGCTCGGCCGCCTCGCCCTGGACGCAGCCATCGCCCAGGACCTGCCGCCCCTGCAGACCGCGACCCTGGCCCTCATCCTGCTCGGCGTCGCTGCCGGCTTCCTCGTCCATGCCCTGCGCAGAGGGCTGCTCGGGCCGGCCCTGCGGGACGGAGCGCTGCCCGCGCTGCACGCACAGGCCCTCCCACGAGGGCGCTTCACACGGTGGGCCACTCCGGTCTGCGCCCTCGCGCTGCTCGTTCTCGTCACCGTCGGACTGTTCCGAGACCCCCTGCATGTGGACACGGCGGCCCGACTGCTCCCGCCCTCAGCCGCACACCCGTTGGGCACGGACGCGCTGGGCCGCGATTTGCTGGCCCGCCTCGGCCACGGCGCGCTGCGGACGCTGGGCACGGCCCTCGCGGTGACCGCGGTCTGCACGCTCACCGGGTTGCTGCTCGGCATGGCGACGCAGGTCGGCGCGGGCCTGACGGAAGTGGGGTCGACGATGCCGGCGGTCCTGGCCGGCATGCTGACCACCGCGGTGACCGGCCCGTCGGCCTCGGGCGCCGCCCTGGCGGTCTGCCTGGTCGGCTGGACTCCCTATGCAGCCCAGACCGCGGCCCTGCTGGAACAGGAGCGGGCCGGCGGGCACATCCTCGCCTCCCTCTCCCTCGGCGCCGGACCGGGCCATCTCCTGCGCCGCCATCTGCTGCCCGCCGTACTGCCCCCCGTTGTGCGCAACGCCCTCCTGCGCCTGCCCACCACCGTCCTCGTACTTGCCTCCCTCGGATTCCTCGGTCTGGGCGAACAGCCGCCCACCGCCGAGTGGGGCCGGCTGCTGTCGGAGAACCAGTCATACGCGGAACTGGCGCCCTGGACGGTACTCGGCCCGGCCGGCGCACTCGTCCTGCTCTCCGTTCTCGCCCTCTCCGACACGGACGCCGTGGCCGTGCGCAGCCTGGCGTCGGTCCGGATCTCCCGTCGGCCCCGGCACAGAGCTGTACAGGGCGACAGTGCAGGGCGCCGGGTGAACTGAGCTTCGGGCGGCGCCTGCTCCGTCGTTCGGCCGGTGACGGCGGTGGCAGAAGCGCCGGTCGCTCCCGCAGCCACGGCCGCACTACGGGAGGCCGCGCGGCACGCGCTCGGCACGTCGGGACGGCGTCGGCCAGGGCCACTGGATGACGGAGCCGCCGTCGGACGTGGAGGAGCCGGAGACGTCCATGACCTGTTTGCTGTTGCCGTTGACCAGCTTGAAGGGCCCGGTCAGCAGGCCGACGGTGATGGTGATGCTCGTTCCGGCGGTCAGCGAGACGACCCGGGCGTGGTTGCCGAGGGACGACGCCGTAACCGTGGCCGAGGTGGTGACGGAGGTGACGCCAGGTCGGCATATGAAGGTGATGTCCTGGTCGCTGTCCGAGGTGAGCTCGACGGCGGCGGTACGGGCCCCGGTGTCCCAGGTGAGGGACTGGACGGTGGTGCGGTTGCGGTTGCGGCCGCGGACGCCCTTGATGGCGCCCTTGTCCAGTCGGTCGGGGAGAGCGGGGAGGATCTCCAGCACTCCGGGGCGGCTGTAGACCAGCGCTTGACCGAGGATGCCGGGAACGGCGCAGGCAGGGGCGACGGCGCGCGTCGTGCCCAGGACGCCCACGCCCGCCCGGCTTCTTCGCGGTGTCGGAGGGCCGTTTCGCCGACGGACGCTCCGCCCCTCGCCGTTGGCCTGGCGTCCGGTGTCGTCACCAGCCGATCGGGAGGCCGGCGACGAACGAGGTGAGCCGGTCGGCGACGAGCCGGTCGTCGTGCGCCGAGTAGTGCCAGTGACAGCCCGTGAAGTCCAGTCCGGATTCGTCGAGGAACCAGTACCGCACCCGGCCGTCCCCGGCGTCCGTCCGCGCCTTGACCGCCTGCTGGACATGGCCGGCGAACGGTCCGGCGCCGACGGCCACGATGGTCGTCGCGGCCCCGTAACGCGTCCGCAGCTTCTGGAGGAAGTCGCCGTACGCCGTGCGGTAGGCGGCCGCGAGGCTGTCGGGCGTCCACGGCTCACCGGGGTTCACGGCCGTCGAGAAGTCGTTGGTCCCGAGGTTCACCACGACGAGTCGGGGGCGCCACGTGCCGGGGTTCTGCCAGACGTCCCCGGGCACGTTCAGCAGGGCACGGTCGTAGAAGGTCCGGTAGGTGACATCCGGCGAGCCGCCGTTGTAGTTGCGCACCATGCCGAGGCCGGAGTAGGCGTTGAGCTGGTAGTCGGCCCCCAGCTCGCGGGCGGCGAG
Source organism: Streptomyces sp. SAS_272 (assembly GCF_052543235.1). NCBI lineage: Bacteria > Bacillati > Actinomycetota > Actinomycetes > Kitasatosporales > Streptomycetaceae > Streptomyces > Streptomyces sp. SAS_272. The sequence continues at coordinate 62,939 of NZ_JBMNDR010000021.1, forward strand.
AGCGCCGTAGCTCACGTCGGCGTCGGTGGTCCTCTTGACCTGGTCTCCCGTGCAGTCGCGGGAGGCCGAGAGGTTGCCGTAGCCGACGGTGAGGGAGTCGCCGATGAACTCGATCTGGCGGTCGCGGGCCGCCGGCCTGCTCAGCACGGCGCCGCCCGGCGCGGCGACGAAGCCCCTGAAGGCGCTGGTGGCCCAGGGAGTGTCGTTGCGCTTGACCAGGCGGACGGTATGCGCGCGGTCCCGCAGACCGTTGACCCAGTACGTGGTCCGGCCGGGCGAGACGAGCGTGGTGACCGTGGCGCCGTCGACCTGGACGTCATAGTCGGCGGCCGAGTCGTCGAGTGCCACGCCCACGCCGGTGCCCCTGAAACGACCCTCGAAGTACACGCCGGGCCAGCTGTACTGCACCAAGCTCCCGGCGTCCTTGACCCGCCCCGCGGTGTGGACCTGAGCCAGGACGCCCTTCGCGCGGGCCGCCCGCCCGCCGTCCACCTCGGCCGGTCCCCGCAGCGTGCGAGTGTCCACCGGCGTCGCCCGCGCGGCGCCCGCGGTGCCCACACCGCTCAGGAGCGCCGCCAGCAGGGCGGCCAGACCGGCGAATGCCGCCGTCCGCCCGCGATGCATCCGCCACTTACTGCGGGCCGTGCGCGGCGCGGTCATCCGTGGTGTCTCCTTCGCTGGGTTCGAGTGCTCGTCCGTCGGAGCCAGGGGCGCGAGGGTGGCGGGGCCGTCTCGGCGTCCGAGATGCCGAGCGGCTGTCGGGGGTCGGCGGGCGAGGGTCCGTGGCGCACGGTAATCAAGCGCATCGGGACCGTCAACGAGTGAAATGAGACGCCCTGCGAGGGTCCGCCAACGCTCGGGAGGGCCCTACGAGACCTCGATCAGAGGCCGGTGAGGTGTCCTGGTGCCTTGGGTGCCCTCGGTGCCTCTGACGCCTCTGGCGCCTGCGATGACCCTATTTCGCCGCCGGGGCGGGGGCGTGCGGCCGTCGCGCGCACTTCGCGCGGGCTCGCGCCCAGTTCGCGACGGCAGGCCTTGTTGAAGGCCTGGAGATCGGCGATGCCCACGGCCGCGGCGACGGCGGTGACGGACAGGGTGGAGGACGCCAGCAGGTGACGGGCGCGCTGCAGGCGCCGACGCCGGATGTACGACACGACCGTGAGGCCCGTCTCGGCACGGAAGAGGCGCGTCAGGTGCGTGTGGGAGATCCCGACGGCTCGCGCTATGTCCGGCACCGCCAGCGGGTCGGCCAGGTGCTCCTCGACGTGGGCCTGCGCGGCGGACACGTACGGGTGGCGGCCTCCCTCTCCCTCGCCGCTCGGCAACTCGGCGATGCGCCACAGAGCGGCCCACACTTCGGCGTTGGCCCGCGAAGGCGAGGCCGGCAGGGCCGTCACGGCACGGCGGAGCAGATCGGCCAGGCGTGCGCTCTCGGCCGCCGCGTCCTGCATCACCGGGACCGTCCGTGCCGATCCGCTCTCCCGCAGCCGCAGATGGACGTAGAGATGCTCCGACCTGCCCCGGTAGTGGAAGTGCACCTCCGTGTCCGGCGGCACGAGACTGACGTGGCCGGGACGTATGGCGTGGACGGACTGCCCCAGGGACAAGGCGCCCTCGTAGTGGTAGAGGTGCAGCTGCCACAGGTCGGGCAGGCGGAAGACGTCGTGTGCGGTGGAGACGCCGTGCACCCCGATGCCGGCGCCCACCACGGTGGGCGGCTCCTCGAGCCAGAGCGTCGTGGTCCTCATGAGGGTGGAACTTTACCAGCAGTGGACGAATTCAGCCCACGACCCAGCCGTACCGGGCGCATACGTTCGTCGCATGTCAACCAGCAAGCACCTCCTGACATCGGTTCAGGTGGCACGCTTCGTCGCGCAGGGATTCGTGCGCCTGGACGGGGCGGTGCCGCAGGAGATCAACGAACGAGCCGTCGCGACCCTGGACGAGGGCCTGCCGCAGGTGCCCTACGGCACCCCGCTGAGCGAGGCCTTCGCCCGGGACGTCTTCGTGCACGAACTGCTCGCCCTGCCGGTCGTCGCCGGGGCGGTGGAAAGCCTGGTCGGCCCCGGCCCGACCGTCGACCACCACGCCGTGCACGTCCGCCGGCCGCACGAGGGACACGCGCAGGACCTCCACGCGGACGCGATCATCGACGTACGGCCCGACGCGTTCGACATCCAGCTCATGTACTACCCGCATGAGGTGACCGCCGCGATGGGCGGCACCCTGAGCGTGCCAGGAAGCCATCTGCGCAGGATCAACGAGACGGACATCGGACGTGTCCAGAACCTCCGGGGGCAGACGCGTCTGACCTGCCCTGCGGGGACGGTCGTCCTGCTGCACCACGGCATCTGGCACAGCGGGCGACGCAACGACACCGCGCACCGCCGCCACATGTACAAGCTCCGCCTCAATCCCACGGTGCCGCAGGTGCGCCTCTGGGACACCTCAGACCTGCACGACCCGGCCGTCGCCGCGGAACTCTCCGTCGGCTTCCCCTGGTACGAGCAGGCCACCGCCCGACTGGAGACGTACAACCGCATCCTGCTGTGGCGGGCCCTGACCGGCGACGACCGGTTCGACGTCGAGCACTGGGTCACCCGCGTCACCAACAGGCCGACACAGAGGAGCCGGGCATGAGGCAGCAGGTCATGGTCCTTTATCTCGCCACCTCGGCGCTGGACTCCGACGTCGTCGGCTGGTCCCGGTACGACGGGACCGGCCGGACCCGCCCGACGACCGGTGACGGCGACGAGCCGCCCTACTCCACCGGGCTCGCCGCGCTGTGCGACGGCTGGCGCCTGTTTCAGGCCTCCCAGCTGCTGCCACCCCAGGCCGGTCACGAGTACGACGTCTCCTTCCTCAAACACGAGTTCTTCTTCGAGAAGCTGGAGGAAGGACTTCGTCCCGGCGCGTGAGCGGACCGCCCTGCGGCCCGCCGGCCGCAGGGCGGTCCCGGCCGTTCAGCGGTTGAACGCGAGGCGGGGCGCCGCGTTGCGGGCCAGCGCATGCGCCTGGTCGGGCCACCAGGTGCCGGCGGGCGGGTCGACGATGCCGTACTCGAGGTCGATCGTGCCGCCGGTGTTGCGCGTGCAACTGCCGTCGGACTCGCCGGGGATCTTGATCCACAGGTAGGCGTCGACGAGGGGCACGCCCGTGGCCGCGGTGGGACGCGGCCCGAGACCCCGTCCGGGAGCGTTGCACCAGACCTCCGGGTCCCCGCTGTACTTGCCCGGCTCCGGGGCCCAGGCGCCCAGACCGTTACGGCTCGTGTCGATCACGAAGTGCTGCACGCGGCCGGCCGGCGGGGCGCCCGCGTTCTGGTCGAACCAGGCGTCGGTCCACCGCCAGGTGGCGGGATCGGCGGAGTCCACGGCGTTGCCCGGGACGCCGTCGTTGGGGGCGGCCGACGAGTAGTACTGACTGGCGCACCAGTCGGTGTGGCCGCGCGCCTGCTCCGGTCCCTCGGACGCGAACCACATGCACTTCGCCACCCAGGCGCCGTACCTGGCGTTGTGGGCGGTGGGGAGGGTGTTGGAGACGTTCAGGGAGAAGCCGTCGGCGGAGCGGACCCCGGCGTCCAGGAGCCGCTGGGCCATGTCGCCGACCGGCCGCCACAGGACGTTCCCCGCGTCCAGGTAGACCGCGGTGCGCGGCCGGGCCTTGAGAGTCCTGACGGCGTACGCCACGTCGGCGATCCGGGCGGCCGTGAGCGCGCCGGTCGGGTCGGCGCCGGGGCCGCAGTCCTTCGGGAGGAGGGCCAAGCCGTCGGGTTCGACGACGACCACCGCCTGTCCGGCGCCGATGCCGGCGGCGAAGGCGTCGATCCACTGCCGGTACGCGGCGGAGGACGCCGCTCCGCCGCTGGAGTACTGCGTGCAGTCGCGGCCGGGCACATCGTAGGCGACCAGGACGGGCGTCCGGTGAGCCGCCCCGGCCCGGTGGACGAGTCGGCCCGCCTTGGCGCGCACCTCGCCGGGCGTGCCCTCGGTGAACCATTCCGCCTGGGGCCAGCTCGCGAGCCGGGCCATATTCGCTGCGTTCGCGAGGTCACCGTGCTTGAGGTCAACGAGGGCCTGCTGTGCGGCCTTGCTGTGCGGGTCGGCGTAGAACCTCGTGCCGGAGGTGAGCGCGCCCTGCCCCGGTGCGTCCCGTGACGAAGACTGGGAGTGGGACTGGGACTGGGACTGAGAGTGGGACTGGGACTGGGGCTCCGGCCGTGCCTGGGCCTGGGTCGTGGTGAGAGCGGCGTAGGCGGTGAGGACCGCTACGACCGCGGCCGCGCGGCGCCGCAGACGAGGTGCTGTCATGGCTGCTCCTGATCGATGGGGGATGGATGGAGGGACGGGGGTACGCCCGCGGTCCGTGGGCCGT
>NZ_JBMNDR010000021.1:67322-96383 GCF_052543235.1 Streptomyces sp. SAS_272
TCCGTGGCCCGTTTGCCGGGAACGGGCCACGGGAACAGGCCACGGGAACAGGCCACGGACCGGGGGAGCGGGGGGATCAGTAGCCGTAGATCATCTTGTAGGCGACCTCCGGGAGGAACTGACCGGCCGAGGAGCCGCCTCCGACGCCGCAGTTGCCGTCCGACTCACCCGGGGTCTTGATCCACAGGAGCATCTCGGCGCCTCCGCCCAGCCGGGTGGGAGTGCCGATACGGCGACCGGAGGGGTTGCACCACTGGCCGTTGGAGCCGTTGCCGTTGCGGCTGGTGTCCACGACGAACGGCTTGGTGTAGCCGTAGCGGGAGCTCAGTTCGCGGTTGACGGCGTTGCCGTAGGCGGTGTTCTCGGCCGTGGCGAAGTAGTTGGAGATGTTGAGCGAGAAGCCGTGGGCCTGTCGCAGACCGGCGTTGTGCAGCCGCTGGGCCATGGTCGCAGCGTCGGCCCAGCCCGGGTTGCCGGCGTCGAGGTAGACCCAGGTGTTGGGGGCCTGTCGGCTGAACTGGCTCAGCGCGCCGCTGAGCATGCCCTGCCGTTCGTTGATCTGGGCCTGGTTCATACAGCCGTAGTCCCCGAGGGAGTCCGGTTCGAGAAGCACGACCGCCGGGCGGTTGGCGATGCCGCCGGCGAACTGCGAGATCCAGTTCGTGTACGCGGAGGGCGAGGCGGCGCCGCCCGCCGAATGGCCGCCGCAGTAGTCGCGGTTGTAGATGTTGTACGCGACGAGGAGGGGCAGTTTGTCCGCGCGGTCTGCCGCCCCCGCGTACGAGCCGGCGGCGGTGCCGATGGCCCCGCTCCAGGAGCCGAACCAGCGGGCGGCCGGAGTGTTGGCGAGGGAGGCGCTGATCGCGGGCGCCCGGCCGTCGCCGGGGTTGGCGGCGACCCACCGCTTCGCGCTGGCGTCGGGGTCGACGTAGAACCCGCTGGTCATGGTGGTCGGGTCGGCGGCGTGTGCCGACGGTGCGGCGGCGAGTGCCAGCGGCAGAGCGAAGAACGCTGTCACGAGGGCGCGGAGCCTGCGGCGCATGACTGAACCTCGGTTTCCTGGCGGGGATGCGTCGCACGCGCTCGTCCCGAGCATGCGACGCGCTGCGGAGGTGCGGAGGTGCGGAGGTGCGGAGGTGCGGAGGTGCGGAGGTGCGGAGGTGCGGAGGTGCGGAGGTGCGGAGGTGCGAACCCTGGGAGCGCTCCCACTGGAAGCGTTCCCAGCCGTGCGGAGAGCCTTGGGGTGTGGTCGGTATGGTGTGGCGGGGCGTCAGAACTGTCAAGCGCCCGCGCGAAAGGCACTGGTCCCGTGCTCGTGCGGCCCGTCGCGGAGCGTCAGACGCCTTCCCAGGGCGAGGAAGAGGATCTAGAGTCTCTGAACTGGAAGCGCTTCCAGCCCTTGCCCCGATCCCCGAAGGGCTCCGGTTCACCGGGTTCCCCGGTTCTCCGGCTCTTCGGGGCCATGACGGAAAGGCTCACGGTCCATGGCAGAAGCCGCGCCGCGGCGGCAGCCGACGCTCGACGAGGTGGCCGCACTCGCCGGCGTTTCCCGTTCCGTGGCCTCCCGCGCCCTCAACAACGCTCCGCATGTCAGCCGCGCCAAACGGGAGGCAGTCGAGCGGGCCGTCCGGCAGCTCGGTTACGTGCCGAACCCGCGGGCCCGTGCCCTGGCCACCCGTCAGACGGGAGCGGCCGCCCTGGTCGTCTCCGGCGAGGATCCGTCGATCTTCGCGGACCCGTTCTTCGCCCAGGTGATCGTCGGGGCGTCGGCCGCCCTGGAGGAGGCCGACCTGCACCTCATGCTCTGCCTGGCCGCTTCCGACCGGGGGCGCAAGCGGGTGGAGGAGCTTTTCCGGTCCAGGGGCGCCGACGGCGTCATGCTGATGGCGCTGCGCGAGGACGATCCGCTGGCCCGGATGGCCCAGGAGGCCGCGATCCCCGTCGTGTTCGGCGGCCGCCCGGTCGGTCCGGCTCCGCGGTGGTTCGTGGACGTCGACAACGTCGGTGGAGCGCGCGAGGCCACCGAGCACCTGCTCTCCCACGGCCGGACTCGTGTCGCCGCGATCTGCGGGCGCATGGACACCGAGGCCGGCCGCGCCCGGTACCGCGGATACCGCGACGCCGTGCTCGCGGCCGGCCTCGAACCGTTCCCGCCGCTGGAGGGGGACTTCACCGAGCCCAGCGGCGCCGCCGTCATGGCCGACCTGCTGCGGAGCCACCCCGATGTGGACGGGGTGTTCGCCGCCAACGACAACATGGCGGCGGGGGCGCTGCGCAGCCTGCGAGGGGCCGGCCGGACGGTCCCCGCCGACGTCGGCGTGGTGGGCTTCGACGACCTGGAGATCGCCCGGATCGCCGACCCGCCGCTCACCACCGTCCATCAGCCCATCACGGCCCTCGGCCGGGAGACGGCCCGCATGCTGGTCGCACTCCTCGACGGTCAGGACCCCACCCCGCTGATCCTGCCCACCGGACTGGTCACCCGGTCCAGCGCCTGACGGGCCGGTCGGGCCCGTCGCCGGGTCGTCTCCAGCGGCGCACAGGTGCGGGAGCCGGGCCGCGAGGCCACGCCGACGGACCTGGTCGCCCCCCACCATGACCGTCCTGGTCGACGCGGCGCACCCGCGCTGACGCGCCGCCGTGTCACGGGCGGGGGTCCTCCGACCGGCGGGGACCGCCCGGGCGAACCGCCGCGCCACAGGCGTCGTTTCGCCTGCCCCGCGCCCGGCCGGTGACTCCTACCGGCCTGACGCGTGCTGCTCGCCTTTCTCCTTGTCCTGCGGCACCTGGGCGGGACCCGGAGATCTCCGTGAACCGTCCGACCCGCTTCTCCTGCCCGCAGTGCGCACGGTTTCGACGGTCCGCCAGACCCCGACGAAGCCCGGCTTCATGACAAAGCTGTCCCCTGCCCTGCAGAGCACCGGCTCGCCGCCTGAGCGGGCACACCAGGCGTCCCCGGGGCCGGGCACGATGCTGGAACCGGCCTTCGCCGGCGGCGTGGAGCGTGCGACCGCTCCGGTTTATCGAGTGTCTCCGACTCGCCGCGCAGAGCCCACCCGTGATGAGTCGCCCGGCTGACCGGTGGTGAGGTCGCCCCCGAGTGGCGCGTCGGGGATGCCGGGCTCCGGTCACGCGGTGCTCTGCCGTAGGCCGGTGACGCCGTCGGGGGCGCGGGTGACGGTGAAGTCGCGCGCGTCGAACCGGCCGACCTCGGCGCGGAGCCGGTCGGTGGACCAGGGCCAGCTGAAGCTGTTGCGGCCGTTGACGTCCAGGTAATAGCTCCTGCACCCGCCGGAGTTGTAGACGGTTCCGGCCAGAGCGGCCTGCAGTCGTGCGTTGTACGCCGCCTGGACGTCGCCGCGTACCTCCAGGGCCGTCCAACTGCCCTCCCGCGCGGCCTTGATGGCGCTCAGGACGAGGTCGAGCTGCGCTTCCAGGATGGCGAACGCCGACGAGTGCCCGGTGCCGAGGCCGGGGCCGAGGAGCAGGAAGGCGTTGGGGAAGCCCGCGATGACGGTGCCGAGGTACGCCTCGGGGGACCCCCGCCAGTGGTCTGCGAGCGAGCGGCCCGCACCGTCGCGGACGAGACCCGAGAGCGGCGTGTCGAGAATGTGGAATCCGGTGCCCAGGATGATCGCGTCCACCTCGGCGGAACTGCCGTCGGCCGCATGCACGGTGGCGCCTTCGACGGCCTGCACTGCGGAGGCGTGCACGGCGACATTCGGCCGGTTCAGTGCGGGGTAGTAGTGGTTGGAGAACAGGATGCGCTTGCAGCCCAGGGTGTAGTCGGGAGTCAGCTTGCGGCGCAAGCCGGCGTCGCGGACGGTCGCGCGCAGATGGGCCCGCGCGATGGCCTGAACGCCGCGCATCAGCGAGGGGCGCCTGAACCCGCGTCCGAGCGTCTCCATGGCCCGGTACTCCAGCGACGCCACCGCGGCCCGCACGCCGGGCAGGCGGCGCATCGCCCAGCGTTCGGCGTTCGGTAGGTGATGGTCGAGCTTGGGGAGCACCCACTGGGCGGTGCGCTGGAACAGATGGAGTCGGGCCACCTCAGGCGCGATCGCCGGGACGAACTGCACGGCGGAGGCGCCGGTGCCGAGGACCGCGACCCGCTTGCCGCGCAGATCGTAGTCGTGGTTCCAGCGCGCGGAGTGGAACACCTCGCCGGGGAAGCGGTCAAGGCCGGGGAGGTCCGGAAGAAGGGGCTCGTTCCACGGGCCGGCACCGGCCACCAGGAATCGGGCGGTGAACTCGCCGGCGTCCGTGCGCACGAGCCAGCGGGCCTGTCCGGGCTGCCATCGGGCCTCCTCGACGGACACCCCGAACAAGGTGTGCTCGCGCAGCCGGCAGGTGTCGGCGACCCGCTTCACGTACGCGAGGATCTCCGGCTGGTGCGCGTACACCCGTGTCCAGTCGGGATTGGGGGCGAAGGAGTAGCTGTACAGGCGGGACGGCACGTCGCACTGGCAACCGGGGTAGGTGTTGGCCCGCCACGTGCCGCCGAAGTCGTCCGCCCGCTCGATGATCAGGAAATCCCGGATGCCGGCCTCGCGCAGCCTGGCCCCCGCACCCACTCCGGAGATCCCGGCGCCGACGACGATGACCTCGAGATGTGTGCTCATGCCGGGATGCTCCTGTCGATGGCTCGCTTGACGAGGTCGGGTGCCGTGCGCAGGGAAACGTCGAGGGTGGCCTGCCGTCGCCGCAGGTCCATGAAGTTGGGCCCCATCACGGCCAGTTCCTGTGCTCCGGGCTCGATACGCACCACGCGGCATCCCGCCGCGCGCAGCAGGAGCTCTTCCGCATCGACGGTCCGGGTCATCCAGCGGCGAAGAACCCGTTCGAAACGGCTCAGACCGGTGGCCGGCGCGCCCCCGGAGGTCGACATGGGAGCGACGATCACGACCTCGTCCAGCCCCAGGGGCACCAGCAGGTCGGCCGAGGTCGGCGACAACACTCCGCCGTCGACATAGGACCGTCCACCGATCCGCACCGGCGGAAACCAGCCCGGGATCGCCCAGGACGCGGCGATCGCGCTGCCGAGGTCCGCGGCCGGGGCTCCCGGCGCGCCGAACGCGACCCGCCGCCCCGAACGTGCGTCGGCCGCGACCAGCCAGGTGCGCGTGGAGTCCGGCCAGGGCCCGCCGTCCGCCAGGGCCGCGCCGAACCGGTGCAGCCAGCCCGCGTCGCCCCGGCCGCGCGGCAGCAGCCCCACCAGCCCTGAACCCGGTGAGATCCGGCCCCGCACGGCCGCCGCAGCCAGCCCGGCGCCGGGCAGCCCGGGCCATGGAACAGGAGGCAGCGCACCGGGGTGGGTGTGGATGTGACGAAGCAGCACCGGGTCCGCGTCGGGCTCGGCCCGTAACGCCGCGAGCAGGTCGGACACGGACCGTCCGGAGCCGAGAGCGGACACGACTTCCGCTCCGGCGGACGTCCCCACCAGCACCTCGGCGGTGCGCGCGTCCCAGTTCAGCTGTTCCTCGGCAGCGGCGAGCGCGGCGATGGTCCACGCGAATCCGAGTGTGCCGCCACACCCGATGACGAGCGCACGCCGTCGTGACACAGATCCTCCTGGAATTCAGATATCAAGGGAATCTGGAAGCTAGCGGTATTCTGCGGGGGTGGCAAGACTGACCCGGGCAGAGAGCCAGGCCCGCACCCGCGAACATGTCCTCGACACCGCGCACGAGTTGTTTCTGCGCGACGGCTTCACGGCCACCTCGATCGAACGGGTCGCGGAGGCCGCCGGCTACTCCAAGGGCGCGGTGTACTCCAACTTCGCGACCAAGAACGAGCTCTGCCTGGCCGTCCTCGACCGCATCGCCATGCAGCAAGTGGCGCACATAGCCGTCGCGATGGGCGACGCGCCACGCATCGAGGACCGCCTCGCCGGCTTCGCCCGCTGGGCCGAACAGCACATCGGCGACAGCTCGTGGACCGCCCTGGAAGTCGAGTTCGCCACCGCCAACCGCCACGACGCGCAGGTCTGCGCGCAGCTCGCCCACCGACGCCGCACCGTCACCGGGGTTCTCGCGGACCTCATCAGGGCTCAGACGCAGGAACTGGGCGTCACGCCCGGCATGCCCGCGGACACCGCGGCCCTGATCCTGCTCAGCCTCGGCATCGGCATCGGCGTCCAACGCGCCTTCGACCCCACCGTGCCCGTGCAGCCCGTCGTCGACCTGCTCCAACGCTTCCTGACCGAGTGACACGCCTCGATCCGCAGGGGTGCCGGCTCACGGCTGCGTACGATCCACGACACCGAACACATAGCCGTTGACCGCGAGTCGGCCGCCCCTGCACGGGCACGTTCGCCACCGCACGCCAGGAGGCACGGCAAAGGAAGAACCTGCGCGCGAGGAAGCACTGCACCGGGCCGCGAGTCTTGGCTGTGCCCGTCACGGCTCGAGGGCAGGCCGCGCTCAGCGGCCCCCCGCCATGGGCGCAGCGCTCCCGGCGAAATCCACGGGAGCATCCTCACCACGGTGTGCGAGGGTATGGCGCGTGGGCGACTCACGGGCCCCGATGGCCGGACGACGCGGTGACGGGATTCGGTTCGATCGTTCGAGGGGGCGCTGGGATGAGCTATGACCTGCAAGCAGTGATCGCTGGAGAAGAGGTGCTGAACGCCGCTTCGCGGGTGCTGTCCGCTGCTCGGGTGGCGTCGCTCGGACAAGGCGTGTCGCTGATGCCGATGACGGACGCCCTCTTCGATTCCGTCTCGGAGGGCGGCGATACGGGCGCGTTGGGGTTCTGGCGGCTGCCCGGAGGGTTCGCGAAGACCCTCGCTGACTGGTCGACCGCTGGACCGGTGGCCTACGTGGAAGCCGAGTACTTCGGCGGCGTGGGCGAGCAGCAGGCTGTCGTGTGGGACGGCGGCACCATCGTGCTGGGGCCGCTCCAGGTACCGGAGGGTCATCCTTTCCCGCCGGCCGGCAGTGCCATCTCGCAGGCGCTTCGGCGGCTGGGTGTCGTGGCGGACGCCGGGGAGGACGAGTTCACCGCCCTGGGATTGGAGCGTCACCGACACGGTGAGGGTTGGATCGCCTGAGCAGCGCCGTCAGGGTTCCTGAAGAACGAGCAAGTTCCTGGTGCGGCACGCGGCATGTGACCTTTCACGCGGCAGCCCTGCGCCTCGGCCAGATCGGCGCGGGAGGATGCGCACCCAGGGGCGTGCCCTGCGCTACGGACTGTCGGGAAAGAGATGTCAGTCGGCCTGCCCGATGGTGACGGTACGGGACCCCGGAGCGAAGTCACCGAAGGACTGTTCCCAGGACTCGGCAGGCCAGTGATAGGTCACCCGGCCTTCCGAGGGCCGGTAGTGGGCGGTGTAGACGGTTCCCAGCCGCTCCTCGTATGCGGACTGATACAGCGGCGGCTTCAGCATCGCCGCCACGTCCGTGCCGGCCGCGCGAATGGCGTTCAGTCGCTCTTGGGTCCGGGAGGACTGTTCCTGCTCGGCGGGAACCGGCATGTGCTGATGGTTGGCAGCGCAGGCGTCCGGAGCCTCGGTCAGTGGGATGTCCGGCCCCACGAATACCGTCAACGCCTGGTCGGGATCGACGAGGGTCACGTTCTGCGGAATGGAGATCGGTATCGACCTCAGCTTGCCGACGGCCTCGTCAACGGTGTTGCACGTCTCCAGCAAGTAGCGCAGGACGATGAGGATGGCGAAGCCCGGGCCGTGCACGAAGCGTCCGCCGAAGGTGAGTGAGACCGCGAGCCCGGCGTCGTTCATCCCGTCCAGCAAGCCCCAGGCGGCATCCTGCATCCCGATCACGGGTCGGAGGAAGTGCGAGGAGACGATGGTGCCCTCACACTCATGAGGACTGAAGTCGTAGTTACGCAGCAGAGTGCCACCGACGCCTGTCTGGGTGCAGCCCGAGAAGAACGGTCGCAAGGCCGCGAGGGTGAGGAAGGTATCCCCTTCTGGCCGGTCGAGCTGACCGGCGAGGCGATCGAGGACCGGTACCAGCTCCGGCATGTGTGCCTCGAACAGCCTCCGAGCACGGTCCGCGCCCGGTAAGGTCCGGCTCTCCTCGGTCATCCACCCCTCCGCCAGCGGCCACAGCGCCTGTGTATGGGTGGCCCATCGCCCGTCGCTTCCGTCGCCGATCTCCATCGCACGGAAGGTCTTGTGCTGTTGGCCCATGGCCCCCTGCTCCTCGCGGATGTCCGGTGAGATGACGGCAACATAGCTAATTTCGCGGGTAGTTCACCAGATCAGGCGGGTTCGGTGACGCCACCGGTCCGAGTCCGCCCCGGTGAAGGCCCGGACACCGTGGCGGCCTCTACCGGGACGGCCGCTCCACGCGCGGAAGCAGGGCTGCGCTTCGACGGGTTACGCGACAGGCGGAGCGGCGGCGCCCTGGCGTAAACCCGGTTCGCGCATACGCGTGCGTGCGAGCATGAGTCCATGTGGTCACGACTGCCATTCGGGGACGAGCTGCGGTCCGAGCTGGGCTCACCTCGTAGGGCTCGCCGACTGGGAAGCAGTCCGCGCTCTCGGGTGTGGCTTGCAGAGCTGTCCGGAAGGCCCGTGGTGGTCAAGCAGCTCGTCGACGCTCCGGAGGCAGCGGAGAGGTATGCCCGCGAAGTGGCAGCGCTGAAGCTCGCGTCCCGCGTCGACCCGCCCGTGGTGCCGATGCTCCTCGGCGCCGATCCGGCCGAACGCGTGCTGGTTCTCGAACACTTGGACCACCAGCCGCCCCGCGAGGACTGGGTGGTCGACTACGCGGCGGCACTGGCCCGACTCCATGCGGCCACCGACGCCGACGACACAGGCGCACTCCCGGCCTGGTCCGGACCGACCCAGAGCGACATCGACTCCTTCCTCGGACTTGCCCGAACGCTCGGCGTCGTGGTTCCGGCCAGAGCCCGAACCGAGCTGGACGACCTGTTGGACCGCCTGGCCGGCACCCAGGGTTATGCCCTGCTGCACGGTGATCCCTGCCCCGGCAACGACATGCACACCAGTGGCGGCGTCCGGTTCATCGACTTCGAACAGGCCGCGCTGGGCAACGGACTCGTGGAACTCGCCTACCTGCGCATCGGCTTCCCGACCTGCTGGTGCGCCACGGCCCCCGCGCAGCGTCTGCTGCACGCAGCGGAGATCGCCTATCGCGCGACCTGGCGCGAGGCAACGGGCACGGACGCCGAAGGCGATCTCACCGATGCATGTGCCGCGTGGCTGCTACGAGGCGACGCACTGGTCCAGCGAGCCGAACGTGGCACCGTCGACCACCTGGCCCGTATTCCGGACCAGGACTGGGAATGGGGCACGGCAACGGCCCGGCAGCGGCTTGTCCACCGTCTCGGAACCGTCAGCGAGATGACCGCTGACGGCACTGAGCTCAACGGTCTGGGACGACTCGCCGCGGCCGTCGAGGAGGCCATGCTCACGCGATGGCCCACGCTTCGTCCGCTGCCCCTACGACGGCCGTGAGGGCATCAGCCGGCAACCCGGCCCCGCCGCAAACCCAACCGGCTGTCAGCGGGGGAGTGATGTGACATGCCCGCTGGAACGGGAATGCCGTGAGCAGGCTGCTGTGGAGCCCTACAAGATCACGACACTCCCAGGCGGAACCCAGGCGGAACCGGCCCTTCGCCCGCGTAGGCGTCGCCCGGGTTCATGGTGCCTGCTGATTTCCACGCCTGGGTGACCGGTCAGCTCTTCCCGGGCAGATCCCTCCGGGGGATTCCGGTGCGGTGCCGGTAGACGATCCCGTCGATGAAGCGACGGAGGTACGCGAACGTGCGCCCGTTCTCACCGCGTTGCATGGAAGACCGGCAGTCAAGCCTGCCCACTGCTCGTCGGTCAGCAGGCGCATGCGCCCGCTCGTGGTCACCGAGGTCGGTAGGCGGTGGCCAGCACGGAGACGGTGACCTGATCGGGCAGGCAGCCGTCATCGTTCAGATCTGCTCGGCTCACATGGCGTGCGCTCGGTGTCATCGATACCAGGTCCAGGGCATTCAGCCTGGTCAGGGTCGCGGGGTACTCCACAGGTTCGGTGACAGCCGCTTCGAAGAACGGGTCCAGTGCCCGGTGCAGGCGCTGTTCCTTGGCCGGATCGATCGTGACCATGGAAGGCAACCGGCCGCGCAGCTCAGCCAGGTGCCGCCCGGTGGGACGGACCACGATCAGCCGGCCGGTCGGGCGCAGCACGCGGTGAAACTCGGCCGGGTTGCGCGGGGCGAACACGTTCAGCACGGCGTCGGTCGCCCCGTCGACCAGCGGAAGGGGACGGAAGGCGTCCCAGGCCACCGCGGCGCCTCGTTCGTGGGCTCGGGCTGCCGAGCGCAGTGCGCGTACCGACGTGTCCAGGCCCAGACCGCGTGCGCTGGGCAGCCGGTCGAGTACGCCGGCCAGGTAATAGCCCGTGCCGCACCCTACGTCCACCACCGTGGCCTGCTCGGACACGGCGTCGGCCGCCAGGAGGGCCCCCGCTTCGCGGATGGGGGCGTAAGCGCCGGTGGACAGGAATCGGTCCCGGGCCTGGACCATGGCCGAGTCATCGCCGCTGGTGGCGCGGGTGCCTGTCAGCAGGCCGGCGTAGCCGTGGCGGGCGATGTCGAAGGTGTGGCCCACCGGGCAGCGCAGTGCGCTCCGGTCGGGGTGCAGGGGGCGTGTGCGGCACGTCGGGCAACGCAGCAGGTCGAGGGAAAGTTCGAGGGCAGGGGGAAGCGACACGGGCACGAGGCACTCCTGGGAAGGGTGAAGGGAAGAGTCCGTGCCTGCGCGCGCCCAGAGTGTCACTGCCCTCAGGAAGGACCGGGCAGCGGTGGGACGTAATTCACGCAGCAGGCACGCCGAGGAGGGCGACGCCGTCCGGCTTCGCCCTCAGCGGCTTCCGATCACAGGAAGCAGCAGTGCGGGGTGCTCATGAATGCCACGTCATGAGTCTACGAGAATCGGCGAAGGCCTTCATGCGCCTGCGGAGTCGGGGGATACGACCTGGGCGGTTTCGTTCGGAGCATCGGGCGGACCAGAGGAAGATGCTTGCGATGTGGAGGCCGGAGAGGTGGACGGTGGCAGACTTCTCGAGTAGGCCATCGACACGGGAAGTGTCGCCCTCTGCGCGGCCGCGGCGGCGAGTCCCGCGCGCTGCTCGCCGGCCACCGTGATGTGGTACAGCCGTCGGCCCTGGACGTCGGTCTTGCAGACCGCGGCGAACAGGTCGGCGTCGTCGGCATCCTCGGTCTCCACCCACAGGTGCAGGTTGAGGTAGCCGGTGATCTCGGTGTCCTTCTCGGCCGTGTAGGTGACAGGCCGCAGAACTGCGGCCTGCAGACCCGCCACGAGAGGACGGCTTCGGCGATGGACGCCATGCGGTCGGCCACGACCGGCGTGACCAGCGTCATTCCTGTTGTGTCGGTCGAATGACGCGGCTCTCCCGATGGAGGGAGGACAGCTGCCGGCGGTACCAACGCTCATGCTCGGCATCGCGGAACTCGACCTTGCGCCAGCGGGAGACGTGACAGCCAGGTGCGGAGCGCCAGAAACCGGCGAGGTCACAAAGATGGTTCCAATCTTCCCGCAGGCGATCCAGCCGCATCACCGCTCGCACCCGCCGTTCTTCCTCAGAGGGCGCCGGGGGCTGTGGAATCACGACCGGAATACGAACACGGCCGGGCATTCCGCCGGTGATGGTCCCCTCCAACGTGAGAACCAACGTGGCCACTGCCTCCGCGAGTGCTGAGGCCGTGATGCCCTCTTCGCTGTCTGAAGGGTGAGCACGTGCCGCTCGCTCCAGTCGGGGAAGCAGGAAGTCGCCGATCTCCCACACGATGTCTGTCGTCAGCTCATCGGCGTACCGCGGGCCGCTCTCCACCGGGTCGACCTCACTCATCACATTTCTCCTCTGCTTCGGCCCTGGTTCTCCGAATCCGTTGCCCCGTCCGAAGGTGACGTTGTGCGCCCCGCTGGAGTGCGTGGCGGCCGTGGTCCCCGTCCGCGTAGGCCCATACGAGAGCTGAGGCGGACCAGAGCAGGAAGGCTCCGCTGACTACGTCCAGAGCCACCGGCTTGCCGTGTCGGCAGAGGTGGACCGGGGCGACGGTCGGCAGGGCCGCACCGACGTGGGCTCCCCGCGAGTCGAGCGGCGCCGCCCTGCGTGTCGCTCTGCTGTCAGCCCTTTCTGCGGACGGGCACCCTTCTTGAGCAGACTGCGGTTCGTTCTCGTCGAAGTGCACCTCATCCCCGGGCGCTGACGCTACATCGGCCCGGACCGCGTCGGTAGGGGAGCACCGCAGGGGACTGGGATCAGGCGCCGAGGCTCCGAGGGTGCGCACTTCACCACGTCTCCGGCAGGACCCGACGGCGCCGAACTTGCCCGGACGGGACCCCACGACAGTCTGGACACTCATACCTGGGCCCGGTTGAGGGAAGAGTGACAGCCCGACAACCAGGCCCGACGGGTGTTGGAGTCGGCGTCTTCGACGCGGCGGCTCGGAGGATCTTCCGGGGCGCCGGGAAGGCCGACGGGCGACAGCACACCGGCGACCACCACAACCATGGCCTGCATGTCCTCGCCGTGACCGACGAGAAGGGCCACCTGCCCTGGACATCGTCCGCAGGCAAGTACGGGACGCTCATCGGCACGCGGTGATGCCGCCCGTGTTTCACAGTCGGGCACCCGATCGGTGGAGACGTCGGCAGACCTCACTGCGTGGAGAAGCGTCGTCGGAGCCGCACCGGGACGAGCTATTGCGACAGGCTGGAGATCAATTCCTCCCGGCTGTTGACCCCGGTCTTTCGATAGATTGCTTTGAAGTGGTCGTTGACGGTATGCAAAGAAATATTCAGGCAATGGGCGATCTGTTTGGCTGCCAGTCCGTCGAGAGCTCGCCGGATGACCGTCTGCTCCCTGGAGGTGATCCCGTAGAGGACGGCCGCGGCAGGCAGCAGCACGTCGGACGAAGCCGACTGGATGGTCACTGCCACGCCGGCCGGCGATGATTCGTCGAACTGTTGGGCCCGCAGCACGATCCACCCGTCAGGACCGGGGATACGGCTGAGTGCTTGACGGCCCGGCTGACGTGCTGTGAGGGCGATGTTCCAGACGTGCGCGAAGATCTCGTCTTCGTTGGACAGCACGGCGTCAGGTACGAGCCTGCGGATCCATTCACGGCCGGTGCTGGTCACGGCGCTGATCCTGTCGCTGCTGTCGATCACCACGATGCCCGGGTCCGGTGCGCTACGGACGGGACGCAGGAATCGGCTCGCGACGTGCTGCCTCAGGGCACCGGCCAAGGCTTCGGACAGTCTCCCCGTGTTCGCGGCGTCGGTCAGGGTGAAGGGTCTGCTGTCTCTGCCTCTCAGCAGTACCAACAGGCCCCACGCCCTGCCGTCGAGGGTGAGCGCGACTCTCATTTCGCTGCCCACTCCGGTCACGCTCATGATCTTCTCGTGCTGGATACTGTGCTGCCGCCTGTCGGGCGCGTCGCATTCGAGGAGGGCGACGGAACGGCCGCTTCTGGACAGGCCGGCCACCGTGTGCTGATCGTGGCCAAGTATTTCCTCGGTCTCCAACTCGCGATAGCAGTCGGCCCCGTACCCGTATTCCTTGGTGAGGAAACACGCGGCCCCCGTCAGCGGGTCAGTTCCTCTGAGCATGTATCCGTCGTGTGGCACGAGGCGCATGATCTCCCGTGACATCACTTTGCCCAATTCGGGAATGGTCGTGGCCTCCGCTGCCGCCGAGGGCAACGTCCGGAAGATCAATTCCAGGTCCCGATTCATGCGAAAATTATGGGTAGGCGCACATTCGAGAGCCCGCAATCGCGACACGTTGGCCGATCTGCGGCGGTCGTTGGCGTGTATGCGGCCTCCGCCGCAAGAATCGGAATTGGAAGCTTCGATTCCCAGCCTTTACGAGTGGGGCTGCCCGGTACTGGACAACCCAGGACCGGACGGGGTCAGTTCATCCGCTCAGCACTCCTCAATGGCCCCGCTGTGGAAGGCCTCGTTGCTGTCCACGTACCCTCCGTACGTCCAGCCCACGACGAACTGTTCCTGGTTGCGGGCGGTGTAGCGCTCCGACCGCGTGTGATACCAGACGTTCCCGTGGTTGTCGATGTTGTCCCCGCGGCCCCAGCAGTCCGCCACGATCGCATCCCGGACAACCAGGTCTGGGACCCCTACCTTGCCGTTCCGCGTATGCGTCGTGTTGTAGACGCCCACGACGGAGTTCTCGGTGATATAGATCAAGGCGTCCGCCGCGGACGCGCTGCCGGTGGCGAGTGCCAGGATGCCGGCGCTCAGCAGAGCGACGACGGCATCACGACGCCGTAGGGCGCTTCTTGTCATGGGTTTCCCCCAGTCATTGCCGGCCAGGCGCAGCCGAGCGGAGTGCGCACCGAAGTCCGGAGCGCATCTTGGACAATGGCCTGACCGAGGAAGGTGCGTGAATCCCCAGAAATTGGGGGGACG
Organism: Streptomyces sp. SAS_272; assembly: GCF_052543235.1. NCBI lineage: Bacteria > Bacillati > Actinomycetota > Actinomycetes > Kitasatosporales > Streptomycetaceae > Streptomyces > Streptomyces sp. SAS_272. The sequence goes on from NZ_JBMNDR010000021.1 coordinate 81,754, forward strand.
ACAGCGCGCGCGGCGGTGCTGAACCATGTGCAGGCCTGATGGTGCAGGCCAGTCGGGCGGCGAAGGCCGGTATGGGGGCCGCGGACCGGGTGTGCCGACATGGGGCGGGCCGCGAAGGGCCTAGCGTGCGGTGTCGTTGGCGCCGAGGGCGTCCGTCAGTGCGGCTGCGGCGGCGGCGAGGTCCGTGCGGATCGCCCGCTGACGCGGCAGCAGGTCCTGCTCCCTGCCGACGACCGACACGGCAGCCCTGATGCGTCCGTCGGGGTCGCGCACCGGGACCGCGTACTCGGTGACCCCGTGTTCGAACTCCCCGTGAGCGGCGACGACACCGCGCAGCCGGTCGTGGTCGTTGGCTGCGACGAGTTCTGCGGCGGTGCGGGCCGCGTTGGGTCCGCCGACGCCGATCAGCTCGTAGTCGTCGAGCAGGGCGGCGAGGTCTTCGGCGGTGTGGTCGAGGAGGAGTGCGCGACCTGCGCCGGTGCACCAGCACGGGGTGACGAGACTCGCGCGGCCCTGCCACTCCTGGGACCAGCCGGCGGCGGATTCGGCGCGCAGCAGGCGGACCTGGACGCCGTCGAGGACGGAGAGCCGCGCGCCGGCCCCATGGGCCACGGCCATGCGGCGCAGCAGTGGACGGCTGCGCCGCAGCAGGCCCGGGTGCAGGGACGCGGCGGCGGTGAAGAACGCGTCACCGGCGCGCAGCGTCGAGTCGTCGAGACGTTCGAGGAAGCCCTTGTCGCACAGGTCCTGTGTGGTGCGTGACGCCTTGCTGCGCTCGATGCCGACCTCGCTCGCGAGCCTGCTGACGTTGAAACCGGTACGGCCGGAGGCCTCGCGGTCCAGCACGGCGTTGACCACGCGCAGGGCCATCCGCAGCGAGGAGGCCGTTCCTGGGCCAGTCTGTCCGGAGGCGGGGCCGTTCGTCGTCACGACCGCACTATACGAGTCGGTGACCCTGACCACTGTCCGTGGCCGCCGGAGCCCGTACCTGACGAGGCTCGCCGAGGCGGCCCCGGCAGCCCCGGCGCCACCGCGCAGCCCGGACAGGGCGCACGGCGAGTGCGATGTCCGGCGCGGCGGGCGGTCCCGGCCGGGCCCGGCTCCTCGCTGCAGGACGAACGGCAGCCGCTGGTGCGCTTCGGCAGTCCTCGCGGACGTTTCGGCATGGCCGTACTGACGTCCCGAGGCGTGACGCTGTGGGGGTCGCGCCGCCAGGGGGTGGCGCCGTCACGGAAGGAGGAGGCCGGATGACCCGATACGACCTCGCACTCATCGGATTCGGCGGTGTGAACCGAGCGCTCGCCGAGCTGATCGTCGAACGCGGAAACGCTCTGGAGGCCGAACTGGGCTTCGCGCTGCGGGTGGTGGCCATCACCGACCTGCGGGCCGGATCGCTCGTGCGCACGGACGGCCCGGGGATAGACCTGGCGCCGCTGCTCGCCGTGGCCCCGGGTGAGCTCGACTTCTCGATGCTGGCGGGCGGCAGCCCGGACCCCCGCAACGAATGGGTCATCCGCGAGGCGCCCGCCGACATCGTGGCCGAAGCCACTTTCACCAACCCTACGGACGGCGAGCCCGCGCTGTCCCACGTGCGGTGGGCCGTCGAGGCCGGCAAGCACGTCTGCACCACCAACAAGGGGCCGGTCGCCCTGCACGGAGGCGCCCTGAAGGAGCTGGCGCGACGGCACGGCGTGTGCTTCGAGTTCGAGGGAACCGTGATGTCGGGGACCCCGGTCCTGCGCACCGCGCGACGCATGTTCGGCGGGCTGGCCGTGAGCGGTTTCGAGGGTGTCATGAACGGCACCTCCAACTACGTCCTCGGTCGGGTGGAGTCCGGCCTTTCCTTCGCGGACGCCGTCGCCGAGGCCCAGGCCCTGGGGTACGCGGAGGCCGACCCGACGGCCGACATCGAGGGCTACGACGTCCAGCTCAAGGTCATGATCCTCGCCGGGGAGGTGCTCGGAGCCGACCTCGGACGCGCGGACGTCCCCTGCACCGGACTGTCCGCCCTCACCGCCGCCGACGTCCGCCGTGCCGCGGCCGAGGGCCTGCGCTGGAAGCTGGTCGGCTCCGCCTCCCGGCGCCCGGACGGCACCGTCGAGGCCCGGGTCGCGCCGGTCGCCCTGCCCACCGAACACGCGCTCGCCGGAGTTTCCGGGCCCCTCAACGCCGTCGCCTTCCACACCGACCTGCTGGGCACCGTCACGGTCGCCGGGCCCGGCGCCGGACGCGTAGAAACGGCGTACGCCCTGCTGTCGGACGTCATCGGCATCCACGAGCGCACCACGATGCCCGCGTCCGTCGAGACCCTCCTGGAGGCCGGCCGTGCCTGACACCGCCCTGAACATCACGGCCCTGACGGCCACCGCCCCGAACACCGCCTCCGGCAGCGGGGCGGGCGCCGGCCTGACCGGCCACGACCAGGTCGGCGACGGCATGGCTGTCGTGCGCGACCCCTACAGCGGCGAGGCCATCGGGTCGGTGTGCGTCACCCCCGCCGCCTCGGTGGACGACGTCATGCGGCGCGCCCGCGAGGGGCGGACCAAGGCGCGCGGTCTCTCCCGCGCCGCTCGCGCTGCCGTGCTCGACGGCGCGGCCCGACTCGTCGAGGAGCGCGCCGAATCCTTCGCCCGGCTGATCGTCGCCGAGGCGGGCAAGACCCTGGTCCAGGCGCGCAAGGAGACCTCCCGGGCCGTCAACACCCTGCGTCTGTCGGCCGCCGAGGCACGCCGCAACGCGGGCGAGGTGGTGCCGTTCGACGCCTACGAGGGATCGGAGGGGCGGCTGGGCTGGTTCACGCGCGAGCCGCTGGGCGTCATCGTGGCGGTCACGCCGTACAACGACCCGCTCAACCTGGTCGCCCACAAACTCGGGCCCGCGATCGCCGGCGGCAACGCCGTCGTGCTGAAACCGTCCCTGCTGACCCCGCTGTCCGCGCTGAGGCTCGTCGACACGCTGGTGGAGGCCGGGTTGCCGGAAGAGGCGGTGACGGTGGTCAACGGCGGCGCCGACCTGGGGGCCGCCGTGGTGTCCGCGCCGGAGGTGCGCATGGTGTCCTTCACCGGCGGCTTCTGCGCGGGTGAGGCGGTCGCCCGCTCGGCGGGGCTGAAGAAGCTCGCCATGGACCTGGGCGGCAACGCCCCGGTCGTCGTCCTGGCCGACGCGGACGTGGAATCGGCCGTCGAGGCCTGCGTGTCCGGTGCGTTCTGGGCGGCCGGTCAGAACTGCATCGGCACCCAGCGGATCCTCGTCGAACGCGAGGTGTACCCGGCGTTCAGGGAAGCCTTCGTCGAACGGACGCAGCGGCTGCGCACCGGCGACCCGATGGACGGGCGCACCGATGTCGGCCCCATGATCAGCGAATCGGCGGCGGCCGCCGCCGAGAAGACGGTCACGGGAGCGATCGAGCAGGGCGCGCGGCTGCTGTGCGGGCACGAGCGGCAGGGCAGCCTGTACGCCCCCACCGTGCTGGAGGACGTTCCGGCGACCTCTGACCTGTGGTGTGAGGAGGTGTTCGCGCCGGTCGTCGTGCTCCAGGCCGTGGACTCCTTCGAAGAGGCCGTGGAGCGGGCCAACGAGATCGACTTCAGCCTGCACGCGGGAGTCTTCACCCGCTCGCTGGACCGGGCGATGGCCGCGGCACGGCTGCTGGAGGCAGGCGGCGTCATGATCAACGACTCCTCCGACTACCGCTTCGACGCCATGCCGTTCGGCGGCTTCAAGTACGGCAGCATGGGCCGCGAAGGCGTGCGGTTCGCGTACGAGGAGATGACCCAGCCGAAGGTCGTCTGCCTCAACAGGGAGCCGGCGTGAGCTGCTCCGAAGCCGAAGCCGAAGCCGAAGCCGTCTCCCCGGCGTCGGCCGCTCCGCTGACGCGGGTCGAGTCCGACGCGCTGGGGGAGGTGCGGGTGCCCGCGCAGGCGTACTGGGGCGCGCACACGGCGCGGGCCCTGGACAACTTCCGCGTCAGCGGTGTCCCCGTCAGCGTCCACCCCCACCTTGTTCGGGCCCTGGCGCAGGTCAAGCATGCCGCGGCCCTGGCCAACGGCGAGATCGGGGTCCTCGAGCCGCACAAGGTGCGGGCGATCGCGGCGGCCTGCCGGGCCGTCGCGGAGGGCCGCCACCACGAACAGTTCTGCGTGGACGTCATCCAGGGCGGCGCCGGCACGAGCACCAACATGAACGCCAACGAGGTGATCGCGAACCTCGCGCTGGAACATCTGGGCCACTCGCGCGGGCGCTACGAGCATCTGGACCCGCTCGACGACGTCAACCGCTGCCAGTCCACCAACGACACCTACCCCACGGCGCTACGGATCGCGGTCAGCGCCGCATTGAGCGAACTGAGCGATGAACTGACCTCACTGGCAGCCGAGTTCACCGCCAAAGGCGCCGAATTCGCCACCGTGGTCAAGGTCGGACGCACGCAGTTGCAGGACGCCGTGCCGATGACGCTGGGCCGCGAGTTCGGCGCGTTCGGCGTGACGCTCGCGGAGGACGTCGACAGGATCCGCGAGACGCTGCCGTTGCTGGCCGAGACCAACCTCGGCGCCACGGCGATCGGCACCGGCATCGCCGCCGCCCCGGGCTACGCCGTCGCAGCCGTACGCCACCTTCGCGCGCTGACCGGGCTCGACGTCACGCCGGCCGCCGACCTGGTGGAGGCGACGTCGGACACGGGCGTGTTCCTGCTGGTGTCGGGGGTGCTCAAGCGGACGGCGGTCAAGCTGTCCAAGGTGTGCAGCGATCTGAGGCTGCTCGCCAGCGGGCCCCGCGCGGGCCTCGCGGAGATCTCCCTGCCGCCGCGGCAGGCCGGTTCGTCGGTCATGCCGGGCAAGGTGAATCCGGTGATCCCCGAAATGGTCAACCAGATCGCGTTCGCGACCGTCGGCGCCGACGTCGCTGTCACCATGGCCGCGGACAACGGCCAGCTGCAGCTGAACGCCTTCGAGCCGCTGATCGGACATCTGCTGCTGCAGCACATCGTCTGGCTGACGCACGGCTGCTCGGCGCTGCGCGTCCTGTGCGTGGCAGGCATCACCGCCGACCGGGAGCGGCTCGCGCGCGCAGGCGCCGGCGCGGTCGGCGCGGTGACGGCGCTCGCCGCCCGCATCGGACACGAGGCCGCGACGGAGGTGGCTTGGGAAGCCTCGCGCACCGGGGCCGACGTGGTCGACGTCGTCGTACGTCGCGGGCTGCTGGACCGCGAGAGCGCGCTGCGCCTCATCTCCGCGGCCGGCTGACGACCCGGGACAGCGCCAGCGCCGTCACCGTGTCCCGTACACCGGGCATCTGGGCCATCTGCTCCCAGATGCCCTGTACGCGTTCCAGGGAGTCCGCCTCCACACTGACCAACAGGTCGAACTGCCCGCTGAGTACGTCGCAGGAGACCACCTCGGGGATGCGTTTGAGTGCGGCGAGGACGTCGGCCCCGCGCATCCGGTCCTCCCGGTAGACCAGGACGTGCGCGGTCACCGTCTCGCGGTCCTGGCCGCACGACGGGCGCACGATCGTGTAGCCGCCGATGTGCCCCTGCCGCTCCAGCCGTTCGACGCGCTGGCGCACGGCGTTGCGTGACAGCCGTACGCGCTGGCCCAGTTCGGCGTGGGAGATCCGCGCGTTGCGGGTGAGTTCGGTGATGATCCGCTCGTCGATGGCGTCCATGGCGCTCTGTGTCTCCTGACTGGCGAAGGCTCCGGTGGCCGAAGGGGGGCCACCGGAGCCGCTGTGCCGGTTCGCTGCGTCATCGGTCCTTACGACGCCGTTTCGGTCCTCATGGCGCCGTCCTGTCTTGTGACGCCGGTTCTCGTGACGTCGTTCAGTTCTCGTGGTGCAGGGCGAAGACGCGGGCGGGGAAGCCCGAACCGCCCAGCGGCTTGGCCCAGGTGGCGACGATCAGCGCGCCCGCCTCCGGCACCCTGTCGAGGTTGGCCATCAGCTCGATCTGCCAGCGGTCGCGTCGCAGGACGTAGTCCTCGAGGCCGAAGTCGCCTGCGGAGGTGGCCAGTCCGGGATCGGTGTCGGTCTGCTCGTGCCCGATCGCGGTGACGCCGGCCTCCTCGAAGAGGTAGCGCAGGACCTCGGCGGACCAGCCCGGGCAGTGGCTGACACCGGCCTCGTCCTTGTTGGCCATGGCGGTCGGGTCCGGCCAGCGCCGGCCCCAGCCGGTGCGCAGTGCGACGAACGCGCCCTGGGGAACCCGGCCGTTGCGTGCCTCCCAGGCGGTGACGTCCGCCAGCGTCGGCACCGCGTCGGGGTCCGTGGCCACACGGTCGGCGATGTCGAGGACGACGAGCGGCAGGATCATCTCGTCGACGGGTATCTCGTCCAGGGTCCGGCCGCCGGCGACGAAGTGGACCGGCGGGTCGACGTGGGTGCCCCACTGTCCGACGATCGTGTACAGGTGCACGTTGAAGCCGTCGCCCCGGGACATGTCGAACGGCATCTCGCGCTTCTCGTCGGGGAAGGCGGGAAAGTGGGGCTGACCGGGATGGAAGGCGTGCGTCAGGTCGGTGCGGACCGTTCCGCCGATCAGTGCGCGGTGCAGGGCCCACAACGGGGGTTCGGTGGTGGTCGCGGGTGCCGCCGTGACGGCAGTGTCCGGTGTCATGCGTGTTCGTCCTCCATCTCGGCGCCGTTGCCGGCGTTGTCCAACAGATCGATCCAGTCGACGAGTTCGGCGGGGCGGGCGACGGAGGCGACCGCGTGGGCCGACTCCGCGGCGCCGCCGTACCCCCACCGCACGTGGACGGTGGGGATTCCCTCGGCGGCGGCGCTCTCGACGTCGTAGGCGCGGTCGCCGACCATGAGCGGCCGGCGGACGTCGGCGCCGGCCGCCCGCAGCCGGGCCACGCACTCCCGGATCACCTCCCGCTTCGTCGTACGGCCTGCCTCCTCGCGCACACCGCACACCGTCAGCAGCCGGGGGCCGAGACGGAAGCGGTGGGCCATCAGTTCCGCCTGGTCCTGAACCTTCGACGTCGCGATGCCCATCGGCAGACCGCGAGCGGCCAGGGCGTCGAGCAGTTCGGGGACACCGTCGTACAGCGCGGCGGCCGACGCGCCGTCGCGGGCGTACGCGGCGCGGTAGGCCGTCAGTGCGGCCCGCGCGGCGGGCTCGTCGAGCCCGACCACGCGGCGGAAGGTGTCGTGCATCGGCGGGCCCACGAAGGAGCGCAGGGTGGCGGCGTCCGGGACCGGGGCCCCGACGGAGCGCAGGGCCTCGGCGGCGCTGGCGGTCACGCCGGGAGCCGAGTCCACCAGAGTGCCGTCCAGGTCGAGCAGTACGCAGGTCGGCGCTCTCACGCGGCCGCTCCTGCGGTCCGGCGGCGGCCGTGCCGCAGCCAGTGGTACAGGTAGCAGCCCGCGACGAACGGAACACCGAAGTACAGGGCCGTCGCCTGTGCGGGATCGAGCGCGATGCCGACGAGCGAGGCGAGGCACAGGAGGAAGGCGAGTACCGGCACGACCGGGTAGAGGGGGGTCCGGTAGGCCAGGCTGCGCGGGTTCCCGCCTGCGCGGACGAAGGCCCGCCGGTGGAAGAACTGCGAGGCGGCGATGGACATCCAGACCCCGACCGCGGCGAACCCGGCGATCGACACCAGCACGAGATAGACCGTCTCGGGCGCTGCGACGCTGCTCACCAGGGAGGCGAGACCGCCGAGCATGCTCAGCGACAGCGCGGTCAAGGGGATGCCGCGGGGGCTGAGGCGGCGCAGCGCCTGCGGCGCCTGCTTCTCCTCCGCGAGCGAGAAGAGCATGCGGGCACAGGAGTACAGGCCGCTGTTGCCGGCTGACAGCAACGCCGTGATGATCACGAAGTTCATGGCGTCGGCCGCGTAGGGGAAGCCGATGGAGGAGAAGACGGTGACGAACGGACTCTCGTCCAGGCCCACTTCGTCGTACGGGATGGTCGCCGCGATCACCGTGATCGCGCCGACGAAGAAGACCAGCAGGCGCACGACGGTGACGCGCAGGGCCTTGGGCACGGCCTCGGCGGGGTTCTCGGTCTCGCCCGCGGCGACGCCGATCAGCTCGGACCCGGAGAAGGCGTAGAAGGCGGCCAGCACGGTGACCATGACGCCCGAGAAGCCGTTGGGGAAGAGGCCGTCCGGGGTGTGGAAGTTCTCCAGCAGCAGAGGGTGGGAGCCGCCCTCGGCGAGTGGGTGGAAGCCGGCCAGCGCGGCGCCGCCGAACACGATGAGGGCGACCACGGCGATCACCTTGACGAGCGAGAACCAGTACTCGGTCTCGCCGAAGACGCGGGCCGAGAACGCGTTCACCCCGAAGACGACGGCGGCGAAGACCACGCACCAGACCCAGACGCCGACGGCGGGGAACCAGCGCTGCATCAGCAGCCCGCACGCGGTGAACTCGGAGCCGAGGGCGACGGCCCAGGTCAGCCAGTAGAGCCAGGCGGTGGCGAACCCGGTGGCCGGGCCGATCGACCGGCTCGCGTAGACGTGGAAAGCGCCCGAGACGGGATAGGCGACGGCGAGTTCACCGAGGCAGGCCATCACCAGCCAGACGACGAACGCGCCGACGAGGTAGGCCAGGACGGCGCCGAGCGGACCGGCCTGGGAGACGGTGAAGCCGGAGCTGAGGAAGAGTCCGGAACCGATGACGCCACCCATCGCGATCATGACGAGGTGGCGCGAGCGCATGGTGCGGCGCAGGCCGTCGCCGGGCGGCCGGGGAACGGTGTCTGCGGCGGCCGGAGCGTTGTCCGGTTCTGCTGAGACGGACATGGCGGTCTCCTCTGCGGAGCTGAGCGGGGAGAGGGGGACGGGCGTGGGGGGCGATCGGCACGGCATGGCTTGCGGGGTGAGGCCACTTTCGAGGGCTGCCGGTGCGCGTCGGGGTGGTCGCGGACCGAGGGGAGCGGGCGCCCGGTGCGGGCGACGGGCTCACGGGGACGGGGAGACGGGTCAGGCCCGGGAGACGAGGTCGAGCGGGGCGGAGAGTTCGATCACCGGGATCTCCCAAGGGTGGGCGTCGACGAGGCGGGCGAGGATCCCGGCGAGGGTGTCGTCGTCCGCGTCGGCGTCGACGTAGGTGGTCACGGCGAGCGTGGTGGAGAGCAACCGTCCGCCGATCGAGCCGAGGGCAGGGCGGGCGCCGGGCCGGACACTGAATCCCTCGGCGCCGAAGGAGACCTCGAAGACGTCGCCGTAGACGCCGAAGTCCCCGAGCTCGGGGGAGGTCTCCACAATGCGCAGGAGAGAGGCGAAGGACTGATCGGCCCGCAGCGCGTCGAGGTCGCCCTTCGCGCATGCGGTCAGGGTCGCGCTCGCGACCGGCCAGTACACCTTGATCGTCCGGACCGTCCGGCGCCGGACGGACGCGTGGGCGCCGTTGCGGTCCTGTGTCGTCGGTTCCGGCGTGATCGTCGTCGTGGCCATGCGCGTCTCATTCCTTCGGCATCCGGCAGCGGGTGATGCAAGGATGCTAGGCGCGCATTAAATGCACGGCAAGATGCAAATGCTGCACACTTCGAACGGCAGGGCGTGGGCGTCCTGCTCCCCGGGCCACCGGACGTCCCCAAGGGTCCGGTGCCCGCGGCGCCGGCCGACGGACTGCGCCCCGGCAGGGATGTCGCCCTGAACGACCTGCGGCTGACCGGCGCCTGCGCGCACATCGTCGGCGGTTACCGCTCTCCGCCCGGGTTCGGGTCGCCCGGGCCAAGACCGGCGGCTCAGCTTTCCGGCAGTGCCTGCTCGGCCCAGATGACCTTGCCGCGGGGGGTGTATCGGGTCCCCCAGCGCTCGGTCAGCTGCGACACCAGGAAGAGGCCCCGGCCGCCCTCGTCGGTCGTCGCGGCGTGGCGCAGGTGGGGTGAGGTGCTGCTGCCGTCGGTGACCTCGCAGGTGAGCGTGCGGTCGTGGATCAGCCTCACGTGTATGGGTTCGCAGCCGTAGCGGACGGCGTTGGTGACGAGCTCGCTGAGCACCAGTTCCATGCTGAAGGCCAGCTCGGACAGCCCCCACGCGTCGAGCTGGTCGGTCGCCGCGGCACGCACCCCGGCGACGGAGGCCGGGTCGGGCGGCACGTCCCAGTCGGCGATCCGATCCGACGGCAGCGCGTGGGTGCGGGCGATGAGGAGGGCCACGTCGTCGGTGGGGTGGTCGGGCAGCAGCGATCTCAGCACGGCCCGGCAGCTCTCCTCCGGCGCGCGCCGCGGGTGACCCGCCAGGGCCTTGCGCAGGATTTCCATCCCTTCGTCGAGGTCACGGTGGCGGTCCTCGACGAGGCCGTCGGTGTAGAAGACGAGCTGGGAGCCTTCGGCGATGTCGATCTCGGTGGCCTGGAAGGGCATGCCGCCGAGGCCCAGCGGCGGACCCGGCGGCAGGTCGGGGAAGACCACGTTTCCGTCAGGGTCGGCCAGGGCGGGAGCCAGGTGTCCGGCGCGGGCCATGGTGCAGCGGAGCGTCGTGGGATCGTAGATCGCGTAGAGGCAGGTGGCGCCCACGACGGCGGCCGGTTGGTCCGTGCACGCCTCGTCCTGGTCGATGCGCCCGACCACGTCGTCCAGATGACTCAGCAGTTCGTCGGGCGGCAGATCGAGCGTGGTGAAGTTGTGCACCGCGGTCCGCAGCCGTCCCATGGTCGCGGCGGCGTGCAGGCCGTGGCCGACGACGTCACCGACGACCAGCGCCACGCGGCTGCCCGGCAGGGCGATCACGTCGAACCAGTCCCCGCTCACACCCGACGTCGCCGGGAGGTACCGGTAGCCGACGTCGACGGCGCTCTGCACAGGCAGGCCCTGCGGCAGCAGGCTGCGCTGGAGGGTCACCGCCAGGGCATGCTCGCGCGTGTACCGGCGGGCGTTGTCGATGCTCACCGCGGCGCGAGCCACCAGTTCGTCGGCCAGCGAGAGTTCCTCCTGGTCGAAGGGGGCGTGCTCCTCGGAGCGCCAGAAGTTGACCATGCCCAGGACGACGCCGCGGGCCTGGATCGGAGCCGCTATGAGCGAATGAATGCCGTAGTCCACTATCTGTTCGGTGCGTTCCGGGTCCTGTCGGTGCCAGCCCGTCGCGGTGGACAGGTCGGCCACCAGTTCCGAGCGGCCGGTGCCGAAGCCGCGTGCCTGGGGCGTGGAGGGGAGGAAGTCGATCAGCCGGTCCTTCTCGTAGAGGGGCTGGTCTTCGCGGATGCCGCATACGGCGACCCGCCGCATCCCCTTCGCCGTGGTGGCCGGCTCCTCGCCGCGCAGCACGGCGTCAGCCAGGTCCACGGTGACGAAGTCGGCGAAGCGGGGCACGGCGATCCGGGCGAGTTCGTCGGCCGTCCGGACGACGTCGAGAGTGGTGCCGATGCCCAGCCCGGCGTCATAGAGCAGCTTCAGCCGCTCACCGGTGATCTCGGCCCTGCCCGACACCGCCTGCAGTTCCGTGGAGTCGCGCAGTGTCACGACGGTGCCCCGGGGGCCGCCGCCGCAACCCGTGGACCTCTGGTTGACCACCAGCAGCCGCGGTCCCGCCAGGTGCACCTCGTCGCTGGCTTCGCGGCCGGAACTGAGCAACGAGAGGATCTCGGGCTCGAGCGAGGACATCTGGGCGACGAACTGTCCCTCCGCCTCCGGGGGCAGTTCCAGGAGCCGCTCGGCCTCGTCGTTCGCCAGCAGCAGACGCCCTTCGTCGTTGACGATGAGCACCCCTTCGCGCACGGAGTGCAGCACCGCGTCGTGGTGCTCGTACATGCGGGTCATCTCGTTCGGGGCCAGGCTGTGCGTCTGCCGTCGCAGCCGCCTGCTGACCAGCACCGTGGCCGCGGTGGCCGCGCCGAGCGCGACCGCACCGGCGGTCAGGATGATCGGGATCTGCCGCTCCACCAGCCCGGTCACGTTCTTGACCTTCAGCCCGGCGGAGACGAGAGCCACGACCTGCCCGCGGGGATTCCGGATAGGCACGGTGGCCTGGACCTCATGACCGAGGGGGCCGTGGACGCTTTCGGTGTAGACCTTTCCCGCCAGTGCCGGTTCGATCTTCCCCACGAACCGCTTGCCGATCCGGTCCGGCAGTGGATGGGTGTAGCGGATCCCCTTCGTGTCCATCACCACGATGAAGTCGACGCCGGCGGACTTGCGTCCGGACTCGGTCTGCGGCTGGAGGATCTTCGAGGGATCGGGAGCTCGCAGTGCGGCCAGCACACCCGGGGAATGGGAGAAGGTCTGGGCGACCGCGATGGATCTCCGTCTGGCTTCGGCGTTGGTGTGGCGCTCGGACTGCAGGACCAGCGCGAGGACGGCCAGCGCCACCAGCAGCACCACCAGGGTCACCTGCATGAGGAACATCTGGCCCGCGACAGTCCGCGTGCCCTTCCGCGCAGGCGACCAAAGCCGTGATATGCGACGAACACTGGCAAAACGGTCTCCCATCCGGCCTTTCTAGCACTGCGGGGCCCGTTCAGTCACGGAGTCGCCCCCGTTCGGTCAGGCCGGATGCCGACCGCTCACGTTCGCTGCCGCACAGTCACCGAAAGGGTGCGGCACGCCGGCGGCGGCACCGGGCACGCGCATCACGTCGGCTCCGGGGCCCTGGCCGCCCGGGCGCGGCGGCCCCGAAGGAGGGCGGGGGCCGGCATGCCGACCGCCGTCGCACGGGTCCGCGGGGGTGGATTCCATGCGGCCGGGCTGTCCGTCGCTCCCGGCTGGAAGGACGATGGATGGACGCGTTGGGGCCTCGTCGGCCCCGAACGCCGGCTCTGCCCCTCGTGCGGCACCCTGACTTTCAGTTTTCGGCGGTGAGGCCGAGGGCTGTGCCCAGGCGGCGGGCCTCATGGTCGAAGAACGCGCGCGGGTCGGCGATGATTTCGCGGCGGTGGCCGAAGAGCTCGAAGGAGATGGCGCCGAGGAGGTAGGTCCAGGCCATCAGGCTGCTCATGACCAGGTCCGCCGGGGTGTGCGGGGGAAGTCCGGTGAGCAGTGGCGCCAGTGACTGCCGGGCGTCGTCGGGCATCGGGGGCCGGGTGTCGGCGGGGCGGTGTCCGTCCTGACCGGGCAGGGCGGAGAAGAGGGCGCCGATCAGGTAGGGGAGACGGGTCGCCTGCGCCACTGTGTCCTGGGGGGCGGCGTAGCCGGGCACCGGCGAGCCGTAGATCAGCGCGTACTCGTGCGGATGTGCCAGCGCCCAGTCCCGCGCCGCGTGGCAGACGCCGACCCAGCGCTCCAGCGCGTCCACGGGCTCCGCGTGCGGCGCCGCGTAGGCGGCCTCGGCGGCGTCGCTGAGGGAGGTGTAACCGTCCAGGATGAGCGCCGTGAGCAGGGCGTCGCGGCTCGGGAAGTAGCGGTAGAGCGCGGATGCGGAGGCCAGGCCGAGTTCCCTGGCGACGGCGCGCAGCGAGAGTGCGGCGGCGCCGCTCTCGGCAAGCTGCCTTCGGGCGACGGCCTTGATCTCCGCGGTGAACTCGACCCGGGCCCGTTCCCGTGCGGTGGGGGGCTTCTGAGGGGGAGTGGACATGGGTCCATCCTGACATGGATCGACGGAAGCGAGAACGCTGGACGCAAACGAGAACACTGTTCTTGACAATCTGGCGGCGCTGCGTCACTGTCTCGGCAACGACCAAAGCGAGAACAGTGTTCTCTCACCTCTGGAGGAAGCCGTGCGCAAACACCTCATCGTCGGCATGGGTCCCATCGGTGCGGCCACCGCCCGGCTGCTCGCCGCGCGCGGTGAGGAGGTCGTCCTGGTGAGCCGGTCCGGATCGACGCCCGCCGCAGCGGGACTGGCCGACCTGCCCGGCGTACGGTCGGTACGACTGGACGCCACCGACGCCGACGCGCTCGGCGAACTGGCCGTCGGGGCCGGCGTGTTGTACAACTGCGCCAACCCGGCCTACCACCGCTGGGCCACGGACTGGCCCCCGCTCGCCGCCGCCCTGCTGACGGCCGCCGAGCGCTCCGGCGCCGTCCTGGCCACGGTCGGCAACCTCTACGGTTACGGCGCCGTCACCGCCCCGATGACCGAGGCGACCCCGCTCGTCCCCAACTCGGTGAAAGGCCGGGTGCGCGCCGGGATGTGGCAGGACGCGCTCGCCCTGCACCGGGCGGGAAGGATCCGCGCCACCGAGATCCGCAGCGCCGACTACGTCGGCCCGCACGCCGAGTCGCCGCTCGGGGCCCGGGGGGTGCCACGGCTGCTGGCAGGTCGCGCCGTCCAGGTGCTGGGCAGCGCCGACGCTGTCCGCAGCTGGACCTACACCGAGGACGCCGCGCGGCTGCTGGTCGCCGTCGGCGGCGAGGAAGCGGCCTGGGGGCGGCCCTGGCACGTGCCCACCAACCCGCCGCGCAGTCAGCGCGAGGCCGTCGCCGACCTGGCCGAAGCCGCGGAGGTCGCCCCGGTCCGCGTCAGCGAGGTCCCGGCCGTCATGATGGCGGCCCTGGGGCTGGTCAACCCCACCGTGCGGGCCCTGCGCGAGGTCGCCTACCAGTTCGAGCGGCCCTTTGTGATGGACTCCGGCGCGGCGACCGCCGCCTTCGGCCTCGTGCCCACCCCCTGGGCCGAGGTGCTCGGCGCCACCGCGGACTCGTACCGCTAGGGCCTGTTCTGTGTCGTGATCACGTGGCGGGGCGGAGGCTGCGCAGCCAGATGACTGCGCCGCGCAGCTCGAGCCCTGCCGTGTAGCTTTCGGGC
>NZ_JBMNDR010000022.1:0-94328 GCF_052543235.1 Streptomyces sp. SAS_272
CACGACCGAGGTCGTGGGCCCTTCACCGTGCCGCCGGGTACGGGTCAGGGAGCTGTGGGCTCCCGGACGGGCTCGGGCGCCGAGGCGACCGAAGCCGGGACGGGCAGGGTCACGGACCTGGTCGCGGACGGGTGCGCGGGAACCGCGACGGGCGCGGGCCGGCTCGCGGACCGGTTCGCCGTGGAACGGGCGACGGGGGCTCGCGGGGGCTTCGGCGTCGGCACCGTCATGGCCACGAGCACCCCGAGGGCGACCGCGGCGACGACGACGACGGCGATCCCGGGGCCCGAACTGGTCTGCGACAGCAGCAGCATGGCGAGCGTCGAGAAGATGACGGTGCAGGAACCGTACGTGAGCTGTGCGACTGTCGGACGAGGCATGGCAATCGTGTCCTCGGGAGCGGGGGCGGTCTCGACTCTATTCGGCTGCATGCCCGAGCGGAACGAACGGTAAGCGTGACCTAACCCACGGTGCCGGAGCACAGGGGGCGCACGGAGTCATGACGTCCACCAGGTGGACTGCCCCGCGCGCCTGCGGGGGGCCATGTCAAGAAACCGTCACATGTCCGCAATACGAACACCGGCTCCTAATAATGCACTTGACCTGTCCAAGTCAAGGTCTGTCTTTTCTTCTAAACCAGTAGTCAAATAGCGTCACTTGACTACACGCGTATAACAGCGCGCGGACTTTCCTTGACAGGAATCCCCCTACCGCGCGGGCTGACGCGTGCGTGGGAGGACATCAAGTGACCAGTAGATCCTGGACGTTCCGCACGGCCGCCACGGTCGTCGCACTCGCGGCGGCCACGGCGACGTTCACGACGTTCGCCGTGGCGCAGGCCGCCGAGAACAACTCGGCGCAGTCCCCGGCAGCGGGCCGGCACGACCCGCAGCCGGCCAAGGCTCGCCAGCACGACTTCGACGGGCCGCTCAGCAAGACGCAGGAGGCGCAGCGCGAGGAGGCGCTCAAGGAGGTCATAGCCGGCCGGACGTCGGTCAAGGACCGCGACGGCTCGAAGGTCGTCCAGCTCAAGAGCAAGAAGGGCGACGGCAAGTACGTCGAGCTCGGCCGCGAGAAGACCGACAAGATCTTCACGATCCTCGTCGAGTTCGGCGACCAGGTCGACAACCGCTACGGCGGCACGCCCGGCCCGCTGCACAACAAGATAGCCAAGCCGGACCGCAAGCAGGACAACTCCACTGCCTGGCAGGCGGACTACGACCAGAAGCACTTCCAGGACCTGTACTTCGGCACCGGCAAGAAGGCCGAGTCGCTCAAGAAGTACTACGAGAAGCAGTCCTCGGGCCGCTACTCGGTCGACGGCGAGGTGACCGACTGGGTCAAGGTCCCCTACAACGAGGCCCGCTACGGCTCCAACAAGGCCTCCACCGGAGCCTGGTACGCGGTCCAGGACGGCGTCAACGCCTGGGTCGCCGAGCGCGAGGCCGCCGGTGACACGGCCGCCGAGATCAAGGCGGAGCTGGCGCAGTACGACCAGTGGGACCGCTACGACTTCGACGGCGACGGCGACTTCAACGAGCCCGACGGCTACATCGACCACTTCCAGATCGTGCACGCCGGCGAGGACGAGTCCGCGGGCGGCGGCGCCCAGGGCGAGGACGCCATCTGGGCCCACCGCTGGTACGCCTTCGGCACCGACGCCGGCTCCACCGGCCCGGACGCCAACCGGCTCGGCGGCACCCAGGTCGGCGACACGGGCGTCTGGGTCGGCGACTACACCATCCAGCCGGAGAACGGCGGACTCGGCGTCTACGCGCACGAGTACGGCCACGACCTCGGCCTGCCGGACGAGTACGACACCTCCGGCGGCGGCGAGAACTCCACCGGCTTCTGGACGCTGATGTCCTCCGGTTCCTGGCTGGGCACCGGCAAGGAGACCATCGGCGACCTGCCCGGCGACATGAACGCCTGGGACAAGCTGCAGCTGGGCTGGCTCGACTACGACGTCGCCACGGCCGGCAAGAAGTCGAACCACACCCTGGGCGTCGCGGAGTACAACACCAAGAACCCGCAGGCCCTCATCGTCCAGCTGCCCGACAAGACGGTCACCACCGAGGTGGTCGCCCCGGCGCAGGGCAAGACGCAGTGGTGGAGCGGCAGCGGCAACGACCTGCGCAACTCCCTGTCCCGTTCGGTCGACCTGACCGGCAAGTCCGCCGCGAGCCTCACCCTCGACGGCTGGTGGGACATCGAGGCCGACTACGACTACCTCTACACCGAGGTGTCGACCGACGGCGGCGCCAACTGGACGCCGGTCGACGGCAAGCTGGCCGACGGCAGCGCCATCACCCGTGACGGCAGCGGCAAGCCCGCCCTCACCGGCTCGGTCGCGGCCTACCAGAAGCTGACCTACTCGCTGGACGCCTACGCGGGCAAGAAGGTCGACCTGCGCTTCCGCTACCAGAGCGACGGCGGCGTGGCCCTGAAGGGCTTCACGGCCGACGAGATCACGGTCACCGCGAACGGCGCGACCGTCTTCTCCGACAACGCCGAGTCGCAGGACGCCGCCTGGACGACGAACGGCTTCTCCCGCATCGGCGCGTCCATCACGGACGACTACCCGCAGTACTACATCGCCGAGAACCGCCAGTACACGTCGTACGACAAGACCCTCAAGGTCGGCCCGTACAACTTCGGCTTCTCGACGACCCGTCCGTCCTGGGTCGAGCACTACCCGTACCAGAACGGTCTGCTGATCTGGAAGTGGGACACCTCGCAGGCCGACGACAACACCAGCCAGCACAACGGCACGGGCCTGATCCTGCCCGTCGACTCGCACCCGACGCCGATGAAGTGGGCCGACGGCACGTACATGAACAGCCGGATCCAGTCCTTCGACTCGACGTTCACCCGCGCCGCGACCGACGAGTTCACGCTGCACAAGGCGGGCGTCGCGACCAAGGTCAAGTCGCGGATCGGCATCCCGGTCTTCGACGACGGCACGTCCACGTACTGGGACCCGAAGACCCCGCTCGCGGGCGTGAAGGTCACTGACACCAACACCCGCATCAAGATCGTCAAGGAGCCGGCGGACGGCTCGACGATCAGCCTGCAGGTCGGACCGTCGGCGAAGTAGTCGACGTCTTAGCAGGTCAGACGCGTATCGGCGGCAACCCCTGGCGGGTTGCCGCCGATCGTGTTTAGGTGCCTCCTGTGCTTCTCTTATTGACACCAGTACCGACACGGACTCTGACCAGCGCATCGGCGCCGCCTCCGGCGCCCATGCCGATACCGACGCGCACGGGGGTGTGACCGCATGGCCGCAGGAGGCTTCTGCAAGCTGCCCGACGGCATGGTGGTGGTGGCGCTGAACCTGCCCCGCCCCGCGGCCCGGGAGGGCCTTCCAGGCCCCTCCACGGACGTCCGCTTCCTCGTCCACGCCCACAATCGGGCCCGCGCCCTGACCCGGCTCCGCAACCTGGGCCTGCGGGCGGTCTACCTGCGCGGCAACGCGGCGCCCCCCACCCCGGACGAGATCACGGCCGTCCTGCACCACCCGGACGGCCTGGTCTGGCGCACCACCCCTGACAACGGTGTCCCCGTGGCCGGCGGGCCCGCGGGCCCCCAGCTGTGGCGCCCCGTCCGAGCGCTGCTCGACTCCGCGGCGGCGTAGCGCCCCCGGCCGGGCCGGGGCGGTTCAGTACGCCTCCACGACCCGGACGTCCTCCTCCGTGACCACGCCGTCCACGATGCGGAACGAGCGGAACTGGAACTCGCCCAGACCGTCGGTGTCGGCGGTGGAGACCAGGACGTAGTGCGCGCCGGGCTCGTTGGCGTAGGAGATGTCGGTGCGGGAGGGATGGGCCTCGGTCGCGGTGTGGGAGTGGTAGATGATCACCGGCTCCTCGTCGCGGTCGTCCATCTCGCGGTACAGCTTGAGCAGGTCGCCCGAGTCGAACTCGTAGAACGTGGGGGACATGGCCGCGTTCAGCATCGGGACGAAGCGCTCCGGGCGGTCCGTGCCCGCCGGTCCCGCGACCACGCCGCACGCCTCGTCGGGGTGGTCCTTGCGCGCGTGGGCGACGATCCGGTCGTGCAGGTCCTGGGTGATGGTCAGCATGGTCGCCAGGATAAGCAAAGGGGCCGTCCGTACCGATGGGTGGTACGGAACGGCCCACATCGCGGACGGTCCGGATGTCCGCCGCAGGGAGCGCCACGAGTGCTCCCTGCGGCGGACACGCCCGGCGGACGTCCGGCCGGCGGTCAGCCGACCTTCTCGAACTCCGGCTCGCGCCGGTCGGTGACCTGCGGGTTGCGGCTCTTCAGGACCGCCCAGCCGACGCCGAGAGCGACAGCCCAGCCCGCCATCACGTACAGGCAGACCCGCGAGTCGGCGTCGTACGCGATCAGGCCGGTGACGAAGAGCAGGAACACGATGGCCACCCAGCTGAACGCCGAGCCGCCGGGGGCCGGGAAGCTGGATGCGGGCAGCCGGCCCGCGACCACCGCGCGGCGGTACCGGACGTGGCTGATCAGGATCATCAGCCAGGTCCAGATGCCGGCCGCGGTGGCGACGGAGGTGACGTAGCCGAAGGCCTTCTCCGGGACGACGTAGTTCAGGATCACGCCGATGCCCATGAAGAGCACCGAGATCGTGATGCCGAAGGCCGGCGTCCTGGAGGCGGACAGCTTGCGGAACACCGCCGGTGCTTCGCCGCTGTCGGCCAGGTTGCGCAGCATGCGGCCGGTCGAGTACATGCCGGAGTTGCACGAGGACAGCGCGGCCGTGAGCACGACGAAGTTGACGATGCCCGCGCCCGCCGGGATGCCGATCTTCGCGAAGGCCGCGACGAACGGCGAGACGCCGGGTGCGAACTCGGTCCACTTCACCACGCACAGGATGACGGTGAGCGCGCCGACGTAGAACAGCGCGATCCGCCACGGCAGGGTGTTGATGGCCTTCGGGAGGGTCTTCTCCGGGTTCTCCGACTCGCCGGCCGTGACGCCGACCAGCTCGACCGCGAGGTAGGCGAACATGACGCCCTGCAGGGTCATCAGGGACGAGCCGACGCCCTTGGGGAAGAAGCCGTCGAAGGCCCACAGGTTGGAGACCGCGGCCGTGTCGCCGGCCGAGCTGAAGCCGAAGGTGAGGACGCCCAGACCGATGACGATCATGCCGATCAGTGCGGTGACCTTGACCATCGAGAACCAGAACTCGAGCTCTCCGAACACCTTCACGGAGATCAGGTTCACCCCGAACAGGATCACCAGGAAGACCAGGGCCGTGACCCACTGGGGGACGGCCGGGAACCAGTAGTTGACGTAGATCGCGGCGGCCGTCAGCTCGGCCATGCCGGTGACGACCCACATCAGCCAGTACGTCCAGCCGGTGAAGTACCCGAAGAACGGGCCGAGGAACTCGCGGGAGTACTCGGCGAACGAGCCCGAGACCGGGCGGTACAGCAGCAGCTCGCCGAGCGCCCGCATGATGAAGAAGACGATCGCGCCGGCGAGGGCGTACATCACGATGAGACTGGGACCGGCCTTGGCGATGTTCGCCCCGGCGCCCAGGAAGAGTCCGACGCCGATGGCGCCGCCGATCGCGATCATCTGGACCTGGCGGCTGCCGAGTCCGCGTTCGTACCCCTCTTCGGGAGTGTCAGTGACGGCGGTGTCAGTGACCTTCTCAGAGGACATGTGTGGTGCGCCTTTCTCCATGCCGATCCGGACCTCTCGTCGGCCTCGGATCGGGTTTCGATCCCCCCGGACTGATGGAGCGATGCCTGGCCGGCGATCAACCGGCTCGGTGGCGCACCCGGCGGAACATACGGGTGGTGTTCGCCGGGCGGTCGTGAAGATTTATCACGCCCGCAATATCGGTCAGCGGCGAGACGTGTGGCGCACGACACCAGAAGAAGCGGATGAACGTGACACAAAGAGGACACTCCCGGCCGTCGCGGTGACGCGATCGTTATCCGGATTTGAGCGCCCTCTGAGCGAACGGGAAATGCGGAGGAACCCCCGCGTAACGACTGGGGAGGCAGCGGTCACGGAGGCGGCGGCCGGTGCGGCGACCGCTGCGCAGGCGGCGGTCGCGGCTACGGCTACGGCATCAGGGTCGTCACCAGGGTCTCCTGGAGCCCGCCCAGCCACAGGTACGCCATCACCATCGGCTTGCGCGGGTCCTCGTCCGGCAGCCGGTAGAGAAGGTCGGTGTCCTCCTCGTCGGTGATCTCCAGCCGGGAGCCGATGGCCAGCCGCAGGTCGTTCAGCGCCCGCAGCCACTGCTGGGACTCCTGCGGCGTCAGCTTCAGCACCGCCCCGCCCGCGTCGGCCGCCTCGGAGGCCAGCGCGTCCAGCGAGCGGACCACCGTGAGGGCGTTCTCCCGCTTGCCGGCCCGCAGGTCGTTCTCGGTGTACCGGCGGAACTCGGCGGAGTGCGCCTTCTGCTCGTCCGCCTCCCGGGGCCCCGGGGTGGCCTCCGGGTCGGTGTAGGCGTCCGGGAACAGCCTCCTGAGCACAGGATCGGAGGGCGGCTCGCTCGGCCCCTCGGCGAAGAGCTCGGCGAGCGGGTCGTCCGGGGCGTCCTCGGCGGGGCCCGGGCCGATCAGCTCCAGGAGCTGCACGGCCAGCGACCGGATGATGGAGATCTCGACGTCGTCGAGCGCGACGGCCGCGCCGCCGCCGGGGAGCGGTTCGAAGTGTCCAGGCATATGAGGGGAGGCTACTTCCGGTCCTGCTGGAGGGTGGCCCACAGGCCGTACCCGTGCATGGCCTGCACGTCGCGTTCCATCTCCTCGCGCGAACCGCTGGAGACGACCGCCCGGCCCTTGTGGTGGACGTCGAGCATGAGCTTGGTGGCCTTGTCCTTCGAGTAGCCGAAGTACGCCTGGAAGACGTACGTCACGTAGCTCATGAGGTTGACCGGGTCGTTGTGGACGATCGTGACCCAGGGGACGTCCGGCTCGGGTACGGCGAAGACCTCCTCCGCCGACTCGGTGCGTTCGATCTCAAGGGGAGCGGGTGACGTCACAAGGCCCATGCTGCCACGCCGGACCGAAATCGTCACACCGACGAAAAGGGGGTAGCATCCTCGTCATGAACACAGCGGACCTTGGGCTGCCGGTGCGAGTCCCGTCGACGGCGCTCTTCACGGACCAGTACGAGCTGACGATGCTGCAGGCCGCGTTGAAGGCGGGCACCGCCGAACGACGCAGCGTGTTCGAGGTCTTCACCCGCCGGCTGCCGGACGGCCGGCGCTACGGCGTCGTCGCCGGCACCGGCCGGGTCCTGGACGCGGTGGAGAACTTCCGCTTCGACGCCGACCTCCTCGCCTTCCTGCGCGAGCGCGACATCGTCGACGAGGCGACCCTCGACTGGCTCGCCGGATACCGCTTCTCGGGTGACATCAGCGGCTACCCCGAGGGCGAGGTCTACTTCCCCAGCTCGCCGATCATGCGCGTCGAGGGCTCCTTCGCCGAATGCGTCCTCCTCGAGACCGTCATCCTCTCCATCCTCAACCACGACTCCGCGATCGCCGCCGCGGCCTCCCGCATGTCCTCCGCCGCCGGCGAGCGCCCCCTCATCGAGATGGGCGCCCGCCGCACCCACGAACTCGGCGCTGTCGCCGCCTCCCGTGCCGCCTACATCGGCGGCTTCACCACCACCTCCGACCTCGCCGCCGGCTTCCGCTACGGCATCCCCACCGTCGGCACCAGCGCCCACGCCTTCACCCTGCTGCACGACAACGAGCGGGACGCCTTCCAGGCCCAGGTCGACTCCCTCGGCCGGGGCACCACCCTCCTCGTGGACACCTACGACGTCGCCGAAGCCGTCCGCACCGCCGTCGAGGTCGCCGGACCCGAGCTCGGCGCCGTCCGCATCGACTCCGGCGACCTCCTCCTCGTCGCCCACCGGGTGCGCCAGCAGCTCGACGACCTCGGCGCCGCCGACACCCGCATCATCGTCACCTCCGACCTCGACGAGTACGCCATCGCCTCCCTCGCTGCGGCCCCCGTGGACGCCTACGGGGTCGGCACCCAGCTCGTCACCGGCTCCGGACACCCCACGGCCTCCATGGTCTACAAGCTCGTCGCCCGCGCCGAGTCCGACGACCCGGCCGCGCCGCTCGTCCCGGTGGCGAAGAAGTCGTCCGGAGGCAAGACCTCCGTCGGCGGCCGCAAGTGGGCCGCCCGCCGCCTCGACGCCTACGGCGTCGCCGAGGCCGAGGTCGTCGGCACCGGCGACGTCCCCGCCGAGCTGGCCGGCCGCGGACTCCTCGTCGACCTCGTCAGGGACGGCGAGGTCGTCGCCCGCGAGCCCCTCGACGCCGTCCGCGACCGCCATGTCGCCGCCCGCGCCGGCCTGCCCCTGTCCGCCACCCAGCTCTCCCGCGGCGAACCCGTCATCCCCACGGAGTATGTGCACGGCCCGTCGGGTAGCTAGTGCCGTGACCGGCACCGGGGCCTGAGCCCGGCGGCGCGGGAGCGCGCCGGGCCCTCGCCCGCCCCCTCCCGTACCGCCGGCAAAGTCTCTAGGCTCAATTACTTCACCCTCCTCCGGCTCGGAAGAACCGGTGGACCCCCACCGAAGGACACCGCCCATGCGCCGCGCCTTGATCGTCGTAGACGTGCAGAACGACTTCTGCGAGGGAGGCAGCCTCGCGGTGGCCGGCGGCGCCGACGTGGCCGCCGCCATCACCGAACTCATCGGCCAGGCCCCCGCCGGGTACCGGCACGTGGTGGCCACCCGCGACCACCACATCGCGCCCGGCGGCCACTTCGCCGACAACCCCGACTACGTCCACTCATGGCCCGCGCACTGCGTCGCCGGCACCGAGGGCGTCGGCTTCCACCCCAACTTCGCCCCGGCCGTCGCCTCCGGCGCCGTCGACGCCGTCTTCTCCAAGGGCGACTACGCGGCCGCCTACAGCGGATTCGAAGGCGCGGACGAGAACGGCGTCGGCCTCGGCGACTGGCTCCGGGACCGGCAGATCGACGAGGTCGACGTGGTCGGCATCGCCACCGACCACTGCGTCCGGGCCACCGCCCTGGACGCCGCCCGCGCGGGCTTCCGCACCCAGGTCCTGCTGTCCCTCACCGCCGGCGTGGCCGAGGGGACCACCGACCGCGCCCTGGAGGACATGCGCGCGGCGGGCGTCCACCTGACCGGAAAGCCCGTCGTCTGACGCCCCCGCGCCGGGCCGGGCCGGGATGCGCCGGGCCGCGCCGCGGGGCCGCGCCGCCGGGCCGCGCCGCGCACCTGTCGGGCGGGCCCGACCGCACCGGGAAGGCTCTCACCGGCGCGATCCCATTTACTGGACCCAATCCGTCCACCATATGGGATCACACTCCGGACGCCTGACCGGGAATCGATACGATGAGCCCATGGTTCTGAACGACGTGAGCGACAAGACGCCGGGCACACTGCTCGTGGCGCGGCTGCACGTCGACCTGTGCAGGCTCGCCAGCGCCATCTGTTGACGCAGGCCCTGCCGCCGTGGGCCGTGAGCCGCGGCGTCCGACACGCACGTTTCCGCGCTGCCCACACCTTCCGACAGGAGCCCTCAGCCATGGCCATCGAGGTCCGCATCCCCACCATCCTCCGCCAGTACACCGACGGTCAGAAGGCGGTGGAGGGCAGCGGTGAGACCCTCGCCGACCTGTTCACCGACCTCGAGACCCGGCATGCGGGCATCCACGCCCGCATCGTGGACGACGGCAAGCTGCGCCGCTTCGTCAACGTGTACCTGAACGACGAGGACGTCCGCTTCGTCGACGGCATCGACACCAAGCTGACCGACGGCGACACCGTGACCATCCTGCCGGCCGTCGCCGGCGGCATGGCCTGATCGGCCGCCGGACCCCATGCGTTACGACTCCCCGCTGGCCGCGGTGGGCAACACCCCTCTGGTGCGCCTGCCGCGGCTCTCGCCGTCCGCCGACGTCCGCATCTGGGCGAAGCTCGAGGACCGCAACCCCACCGGCTCCGTCAAGGACCGCCCCGCGCTGCACATGGTCGAACAGGCCGAGAAGGACGGCCGTCTCACTCCCGGCTGCACCATCCTCGAGCCCACCAGCGGCAACACCGGCATCTCCCTCGCCATGGCGGCCAAGCTCAAGGGCTACCGCATCGTCTGCGTGATGCCCGAGAACACCTCGCAGGAACGCCGCGACCTGCTCGCCATGTGGGGCGCCGAGATCGTCTCCTCCCCGGCCGCCGGCGGCTCCAACACCGCCGTGCGCGTCGCCAAGGAACTCGCCGCCGAGCATCCCGACTGGGTGATGCTCTACCAGTACGGCAACCCCGACAACGCGGGCGCCCACTACGCCACCACCGGCCCCGAGATCCTCGCCGACCTCCCCTCCATCACCCACTTCGTCGCCGGCCTCGGCACGACGGGCACGCTGATGGGCGTCGGCCGGTTCCTCCGCGAGAACAAGCCGGACGTGAAGATCGTCGCCGCCGAGCCGCGCTACGACGACCTCGTCTACGGCCTGCGCAACCTCGACGAGGGCTTCGTACCCGAGCTGTACGACGCCTCCGTCCTCACCACGCGTTTCTCGGTCGGCTCGGCGGACGCCGTCACCCGCACCCGGGAACTCCTCCAGCAGGAGGGCATCTTCGCCGGCGTCTCCACCGGCGCCGCCCTGCACGCCGCGATCGGCGTCGGGAACAAGGCGCTGAAGGCGGGGGAGAGCGCCGACATCGCGTTCGTCGTGGCGGACGGCGGCTGGAAGTACCTGTCGACCGGCGTCTACACGGCGGCCACCACTGAGGAGGCGATCGAGACCGTCCAGGGCCAGCTCTGGGCGTAGACGCACGGGCCTGCCCGTGGGGACCGCGGGCCGCGGGCAGCCGCCTGCGGACTGCGGACTGCGGACTGCGGGCCGCCGGGCGGGGAGCCGCCCACCGGGCGCGATGCCGCACGGCCCCGGGGCCACGGCATCCGGACCTCGGGCGGTCACGGGACCCGGACCTCAGGCGGTCCTGGCGCCCGGATCTCAGGTGGTCAGATGTCGGACCTGGTCCCACAGGACCGGGTCCACGACGCCCACCCGGCGCCGGAACTCCCGCACCCGGACCTGGCGCAACTCGTCCGTCTCCAGGAAACTCCGCCGTCCCTGCGCGTCCCCGACGGCGCCCGGCGGCAGTGGGATCACCCCGGGCCGCTCGTCGCGGTACTTGCTGGTGATCTTCGCGACGGTCACCCGGTCGCCGTGCACCGCCAGCACCAGACACGGTCGGTCCTTGGCCCGTCCGTCCCCCGTCGACGTCCGGCCCGACGCGTCCCCGGCGCCGGAGGAGCGCGGTGACCCCCGCCGCCCGTCCCCCCACGATTCCGGCCCGTCCTCGAACGGCACGTTCGCCCACCAGATCTCCGCCGGCTGCGGCCGCCCCGCGCGATCGCGTCCCCGCGCCGGCCGTCCCGTCGCGGGACGCTTCGGCCGACCGGGCGGGCGGGTCCCGCTTCCCCGCGGACGCCGCCCGCGACCCCAGCCGTCCACGAGCGTGGCGACCATCGCCAGCAGTACCACCGCGGCGAGCGCGAGCCACCAGGACGTGTCCATACGACGACGTTACCGGCGGCCCCACCAGCGCGCGACCATCAACGCGCGCCCCCTTCTGTGTCCTCCGCGCCCCTGGTCCAGCCGAACCGGTGACAGCACAGGTGAGTTCGCCCACAACGGCCCCTGGCGGAGGAGCGACCCGGGGTTTTGCGCCTTACGCTCGACGAACCGCACGACCCCTGTTTCCCCATGTGACGATCATTCGTTCACGGTCCCTCCCGGACCCTTCCCGGTTACCCGCCAGCGGAGGTTTCTGCTTTATGAAGCTCACCGTCGTCGGCTGCTCGGGGTCGTTCCCCTCCGCGGAATCGGCCTGCTCGAGCTACCTCGTCGAGGCCGACGGCTTCCGGCTGCTTCTCGACCTGGGCAACGGCGCCCTGGGCGAGCTGCAGCGCCACTGCGGTCTCTACGACCTCGACGCGATCTTCCTGAGCCATCTGCATGCCGACCACTGCATCGACATGTGCGCGTACTTCGTCGCGCGCTACTACCGGCACGACGGCGGACGCTGCGACCCCATCCCGGTCTACGGCCCCGAGGGCACCGAGCACCGCCTGACCACCGCATACGCCGACACCCCCTCGGCCTCCTCGATGAGCGAGGTCTTCGACTTCCACACGGTCAAGCCGTCCACCTTCGACATCGGCCCGTTCACCGTGCACACGGAGCGGGTCGCCCACCCGGTGGAGGCCTACGGCATCCGCGTCGAACACCGCGGCAGATCGCTGACGTACTCCGGCGACACCGGCGTCAGCCCCGCACTGCTGGAACTCGCCCGCGACACGGACCTGTTCCTCTGCGAGGCCGCCTTCACGCACGGCAAGGAGAACATCCCCGACCTGCATCTCAACGGCCGCGAGGCCGGCGAGACGGCGAGCCGGGCGGGCGCGCGCAAGCTCGTGCTGACCCACATCCCGCCGTGGACCGACCCCCAGGTCAACCTCGCGGACGCCCGCGCGGTGTTCGACGGCCCGGTGGAACTGGCCGCGCCCCGGCAGACGTACGAGATCTGATCCCCCGCACCAAGACGAAGACCCCCGGAGCAGTTCAGGGCTCCGGGGGTCTTCGCGTGCGCGTGTCCGTGGACGGGGTCTCCGCCTACGCCTTCGTGAGGTCCTCGACCTCCTCCTCGGGCTCCCGGCCCGGGGTGGGGAGGTTGAACTTGGTGATCGCGAAGCGGAAGACGGCGTAGTAGATCGCGCCGAAGACCAGGCCGACAGGGATCATCAGCCAGGGCTTGGTGGAGATGCCCCAGTTGATGAA
This sequence comes from Streptomyces sp. SAS_272, assembly GCF_052543235.1. Classification (NCBI taxonomy): domain Bacteria; kingdom Bacillati; phylum Actinomycetota; class Actinomycetes; order Kitasatosporales; family Streptomycetaceae; genus Streptomyces; species Streptomyces sp. SAS_272. Next base: position 12,795 of record NZ_JBMNDR010000022.1, read on the forward strand.
CACGTCGATGAAGCCCGCCGAGAAGCTGAAGCCCATGTGAATGCCCAGCGCCCACGTCACGGCCATCGAGATCGCGGTGAGGACCGCGTGGATGGCGTACAGGACCGGCGCGATGAACATGAAGGTGAACTCGATCGGCTCGGTGACACCGGTGATGAACGACGTCAGGGCCATCGACATCATCATGCCCAGCACGGCCTTGCGGCGCTCGGGACGAGCGGAGTGAGCGATGGCGAGGGCTGCGGCAGGGAGACCGAACATCATGATCGGGAAGAAGCCGGTCATGAACATACCGGCGTGCGGGTCACCGGCGAAGAAGCGGGGCAGGTCACCGTGGAAGACGGTGCCGGCGGCGTTCGTGAAGTCGCCGATCTGGAACCAGGCGACGGAGTTCACGAACTGGTGCATGCCGATCGGGATCAGCGCACGGTTGATGAGGCCGAAGAGCGCCGCGCCGAAGGAACCGAGACCGGTCATCCACTCGCCGAAGTCGGTGATGACGTTACCGATGGGCTCCCAGCCGAGCACGACCAGCACACCGAGGGCGGTGCCGACGGCGGAGGTCATGATCGGCACGAGCCGGCGGCCGTTGAAGAAGCCGAGCCAGTCGACGAGCTTCTTGCGGTGGTAGCGCTGCCACAGCACGGCGGTCAGCAGACCGAGGATGATGCCGCCGAGTACGCCCGGGTTCTGGAAGCTCGCCGTCTGCGCGGCTTCGTTGCCCTTCTGCCAGAAGCCCCCGAAAAGGCCGGTCGACGTATAGGCGGCGCCGTCGTGGCCGTCCTTGATCGGGTACTGGTGGATCACGGCGTAGTAGGTGAGGAAGCCGACCACGGCGGCCAGCGCGGTCGAGCCGTCGGCCTTCTTGGCGAAACCGATGGCCACGCCTATGCAGAACAGCAGGGGCAGCCCGAAGGAACTGTCCAGCAGGGCGCCGCCGGCTCCGGCGAACACCTTCGCCACGTCCGCCGGGATGTGGAACCGCTCCTGGGAGTCCGGTTGCCCCAGGCGCAGCAGCAGGCCCGCCGCCGGCAGCACGGCGATGGGCAGCTGAAGGCTTCGGCCGACCTTCTGCAGGCCTTGGAACAGGCCGGATCCCCGCTTCTTGGCAGGGGCCGCCGGGGGCGCGGTGGCGGTGCTCATAGACTTCCTCCATCGGTGATGGTCTACACCACTCAGTGGTGTAGACCATGTTCTAGCACGATGGTGGCGATATAAGGAACCCGTCAAACGTGCAACCGATGAACTACGCCCCGTGCCGGATCTTGGACGTCCGTTCCGCTGTGCACCGCGTGTGCACCGCGCACGCGAGAGGGCCCCCGGAACCGAGTCCCAGGGGCCCTTCTGCCGGTGCGACGACCGGTGCCGCAGACCTCCGCTCACGCCTTCGTGACGTCCTCCCGCTCCTCCTCCGGCTCTCGCCCCGGCGTCTTCAGATCGAACCTCGTGATCGCGAACCGGAAGATCACGTAATAGACGGCCGCGAAGCACAGACCGATCGGGACGATCGCCCACGGCCGCGTCGCCAGGTTCCAGTTGATGACGTAGTCGATCAACCCCGCCGAGAAACTGAACCCGTCATGCACCCCCAGCCCCCATGTCACCGCCATCGACACACCCGTCAGCACCGCATGCACCGCATACAGCAACGGCGCGACGAACAGGAACGAGTACTCGATCGGCTCGGTGATGCCCGTCACGAACGACGTCAACGCCACCGACAGCATCAGGCCCCCGACCTCCTTGCGCCGCCCCGGCCGCGCGCAGTGCGTGATCGTCAGCGCCGCCGCCGGCAAGGCGAACATCATGATCGGGAAGAAGCCCGAGGTGAACTGGCCCGCGTCCGGATCGCCCGCCAGGAACATGTTGATGTCACCGTGCACCACCGAACCGTCCGGCTTCGTGTAGCTCCCGAACTGGAACCAGATGGGCACGTTCAGGAACTGATGCAGCCCGATCACCAGCAACGCCCGGTTCGCCAGGCCGAAGATGCCCGCACCCCACGCGTCCAGCCCGTCCAGCCAGTCGCTGAAGTTCTCCAGCGCGTCACCGATCGGCGGCCACACCCACAGACACAACGCGGCGAACGCGATCGCGACGAACGCCATGATGATCGGGACCAGCCGCCGCCCGTTGAAGAACCCCAGCCAGTCCACCAACTTCGTCCGGTGGTACCGCTGCCAGAGGAACGCCGTCAGCAGACCCATCACGATCCCGCCGAACACCCCGGGATTCTGATACGCGAACGCCCCCACCGTGTTGTCGGTCGCCTGGCACCCGATGTTCGGAATCACCTTCGAACCGGGCGCGCAGTCCTCCGGGAACTGCCGCAACACGTTGTAGTAGACGAGGAATCCCGCCACCGCGGCCAGCGCCGTCGAACCGTCCGACTTCTTCGCCATGCCGATGGCCACACCGATGCAGAACAGGAGCGGAAGTCCGAGCGAACCGTCGAGCAGCGCCGCGCCCGCGCCCGCCATCACCTTCGCCACGTTCGTCCAGCCCAGCCCGTCGTCCCCGAACACATCAGGCTGACCGAGCCGGTTGAGGATGCCCGCGGCCGGCAGCACCGCGATCGGCAGCTGCAGACTCCGGCCCATCTTCTGCAGACCCTGGAACGCACTCTGCCAGCGCCTTCGCGCGGGACTGGCCTCGGACCGGGCGCTCTCGGCACTCATCGTTTGGCGACCGCCTGTCAGGTGGTGTAGACCAGCTACGGACGATTGGGGCTGCTGTGACGCCATCCTTCGGCACGCAGGCCGCAATCGCTCGCGAAGCTGGGCCAACTGTGGGTTACTGCCACCAGTGGTCCGACTTGCCATCACGGCCGGCACCAGGGAATTCAGGGAGACCGAACATGGCCACCAAGGCTGAGAAGATCGTCGCCGGACTCGGCGGGCTCGACAACATCGAAGAGATCGAAGGCTGCATCACCCGCCTGCGCACCGAGGTCAGCGACGCCTCACTCGTCGACGAAGCCGCCCTGAAGGCCGCCGGCGCCCACGGCGTCGTCAAGATGGGCACCGCCATCCAGGTCGTCATCGGCACCGACGCCGACCCCATCGCAGCGGAGATCGAAGACATGATGTGAGCCTCCGCGCCCACACCGGAGGAGATCCCCGGCGGCCGCGCCCAGCGAGTCCGCCCGGCGACTCCACCCCAGGGGCTCCTCCCGCCACGGGAGGAGCCCCTCGCGGGTGCGGCTAGGCTCAGCGCCATGTCTCGCATCGACGGCCGCACCCCCGAACAGCTCCGCCCCGTCACCATCGAACGCGGCTGGAGCAAGCACGCCGAAGGCTCCGTCCTCGTCTCCTTCGGCGACACCAAGGTCTTCTGCACCGCCACCGTCACCGAGGGCGTCCCCCGCTGGCGCAAAGGCAGCGGCGAAGGCTGGGTCACCGCCGAGTACTCCATGCTGCCCCGTGCCACCAACACCCGCGGCGACCGCGAATCCGTCCGCGGCAAGATCGGCGGCCGCACCCACGAGATCTCCCGCCTCATCGGCCGCTCCCTGCGCGCCGTCATCGACTACAAGGCCCTCGGCGAGAACACCATCGTCCTCGACTGCGATGTCCTCCAGGCCGACGGCGGCACCCGCACCGCCGCCATCACCGGCGCGTACGTCGCCCTGGCCGACGCCGTCTCCTGGGCCCAGGGCAAGAAGCTGATCAAGGCCGGCCGTCAGCCCCTCACCGGCACCGTGTCCGCCGTCTCCGTCGGCATCGTCGGCGGCGTCCCGCTCCTCGACCTGCGCTACGAGGAGGACGTCCGCGCCGAGACCGACATGAACGTCGTCTGCACCGGCGACGGCCGCTTCGTCGAGGTCCAAGGCACCGCCGAGGCCGAGCCGTTCGCCCGCGACGAACTCAACTCCCTTCTCGACCTCGCCGTTTCCGGCTGCGCGGAACTGACCGCGCTGCAGCGCACGGCACTTGCCGCAGTCCTCGAAAAGTAAAGAGCGCACCAAGAACGGCGGCGGGCGCGGGCAACCGGTCCGCCCGCCGTCGCGTCTAGGCCAGTACACCGACGGGGGCCTCCTGGGCCTGACAAGGGGAGGAACACAGTTATGTCCACGGCCGCGAGCCGACGCCCACTCCGGCGTCGCCGAACCGTCATCGCCGCCGCCACGGCGGCCGTCGCCCTCACTCTGGGGCTGACGGCCACCGGCTGCGACGCGGTCAACAAGGCCCTCGACTGCGTCCAGACCGCGGACACGATCGCCGACAGCGTCACCGACCTCCAGCAGGCCGTGGAGAACGCCGCGAACGACCCGACCCAGACGCAGGAGTCGCTGACCTCCATCGAGAACAACCTCGACAAGATAGGCGACAAGACGGACAACGCCGACGTCAACAAGGCGGTCGACGACCTCCAGAAGGCCGTCGCGAACGTCCGCACCGCCGTCAAGAACGGCGACAACACCCCCGACGTCAGCCCGGTCACCGACGCGGCGGGCGAACTGACCAAGGTCTGCACGCCGTAGGGCCGGGCCGGCCGGGCGGGCCGGGATACTGGTGGACATGACCCGCCTGATCCTCGCCACCCGCAACGCCGGAAAGATCACCGAACTCAGGTCGATCCTCGCCGACGCAGGCCTGCCCCACGACCTCGTCGGCGCGGACGCCTACCCCGACATCCCGGACGTCAAGGAAACCGGCGTCACCTTCGCCGAGAACGCGCTCCTCAAGGCCCACGCCCTCGCCCGGGCCACCGGCCACCCGGCCGTCGCCGACGACTCAGGCCTGTGCGTGGACGTCCTGAACGGCGCCCCCGGCATCTTCTCCGCCCGCTGGTCCGGCACGCACGGCGACGACAAGGCCAACCTCGACCTCCTTCTGGCCCAGCTGTCCGACATCGCGGCCGAACACCGCGGCGCCCACTTCGCCTGCGCGGCCGCCCTGGCGCTGCCGGACGGCACGGAACGCGTCGTCGAGGGCCGGCTGAGGGGCGTCCTGCGCTTCGCGCCCACGGGCACGAACGGCTTCGGCTACGACCCGATCCTCCAGCCCGACGGCGAGACGCGCACCTGCGCGGAACTGACGGCGGCCGAGAAGAACGCGATCAGCCACCGCGGCAAGGCCTTCCGAGGGCTGGTACCGGCGGTACGGGACTGGCTGGGCTGAAGCTGCCCGCAGAAACGGCCTGTGAATCATACTTTCGATTCACAGGCCGCTTGTGTGCGGCGGAAGGGATTCGAACCCTCAAACCCCGTCGGGGTCACAGATCCTAAGTCTGCTGTGTCGCCATTGCACCACCGCCGCTAGCCGTCTGTCATCGTACCGGGAGTTGCTTCCCGACTTCTGCCTCCCCTGCACCAGGTGCTGGTGATGGCGTGGCAGTTGGGGCACAGCAACCGCAGATTCTCCCGTCGATCGTCGCTCCAGTCCCCGTTGATGTGATCGACCTCCAGGGGCAGCGGTTCCCCGAGCCACACCCCCTCGATCCCGCACAGGTGCACCGCACCTCCATGCCCAACTCGCTCATCGCCCGCTTCAGCCGACTGCTCGGTACCCGCCTGGCGTGTGCGGAGGTGTTCTCGGTGAGGATGTCCTCGGGATTCTGGCGGCGCTGATTGAACCGCTGTCGCTCGGTGCGGACCATCGATGTGAAGTGGGACGTGTCGATGTCGTACGCCTTGATGCGCCGGGAGACGTTCGTGTGGTGGCCGCCGACGACGTCGAGCCCGATCCGCCGCAAAACCTCGTGGACGCTCGTCGACGCCGCGACCGCGGGCTCAAGGATTTCCTTCGTCCACTCGGCCCCCTCCCGCTCGAAGTGCGACACGTCGACGCCGAGCTTCTTCATCCGTTGATATGCATACCGCCGTTTCCAGTCCTTCGGATCCACCCCCCAGCCGCTCCAAGGCCTCCGACAGCGTCCGGGCCCCTCGAGCCGCCTCCTCGAGCCGCCTCCTCGAGCCGCTCCTTGGTGTAGGCGCTCGCGCCCATCCGCATCCCCTCCGTCCTCCGGCCACCCGTTCGTGGTCTCGTACGGAGTGACGAACCGTTTATCGGACAGTCACGCGTGAAACGTGAGGCGGCCCGCGTCGGGGTGTCCGAGGCGGGCCGCTTGTCCGGGGACGAGGAGACCTCAGATGCCCAGGTCCTTGATGATCTTGGCGACGTGGCCGGTGGCGCGGACGTTGTAGAGGGCGTGTTCGACCTTGCCCTCCTCGTCCACCACGATCGTGGACCGGATGACGCCCATGTACGTCTTGCCGTAGTTCTTCTTCTCGCCGAACGCGCCGTACGCGTCGAGGGCGGTCTTCTCGGGGTCGGCCAGGAGGGTGACCTTCAGGGACTCCTTGTCGCGGAACTTGCCGAGCTTCTCGGGGCTGTCCGGGGAGATGCCGAGGACGTCGTAGCCCGCGGCGGTCAGGAGGTCGAGGTTGTCGGTGAAGTCGCAGGCCTGCTTCGTGCAGCCGGGGGTCAGGGCGGCCGGGTAGAAGTAGACGATGACCTTGCGGCCCTTGTGGTCCGACAGGGACACCTGGTTGCCGTCGGCGTCGGAGAGGGTGAATGCGGGGGCCACGTCCCCGGGCTGGAGTCGCTCGCTCATCGGTCCAGCGTAACCGGGGGTCCTGGCGGTGCGGGCGAGGGTGGAGCTGACAGACTGTCCGGAACAGGACCCAGGTGACTTCGGAGGCTGACCGTGGCGGAGACGTCGGACACCAGGACCCCGGCGCAGATCGAGGCGGACATCAGGGCCCGTCGCGAGGCGCTGGCGGAGACGCTGGACGAGATCGGGGTGCGGGTGCACCCGAAGACCATTGTCGGGGACGCCAAGGCCAGGGTCGTCGCCAACGTCGATCACACCCTCGGCAGGGCGTATGTCCAGGTGAACCGGGTGGTGAGTGAGGTGAAGGCGCAGTTCGTGGACGAGGAGGGCGCGCCGCGGCTGGAGCGGGTGGTGCCGGTGGCGCTCGTGGTCGTCGGGGTCGTGGGCCTGCTGGCCTTCGGCCCGCGTCGCCGCCGGGGCTGATCCGCTCGGGGCGTCACCGCCCCCCGCTCGCTCACGGATGCGTCGTGGGCAGGTAGGTTCAGTGGTGTGAGCGCCAAGAGAGACGACCTCGATCCGCAGCACGACAAGCTGCCCATCCGGATGCTGCACGACCGTGTGCTCGTGCGGCAGGAGGCCGGTGAGGGCGAGCGGCGTTCGGGCGGCGGGATTCTGATTCCCGCCACGGCGGCGGTCGGCCGCCGGCTGGCCTGGGCGCAGGTGGTCGCGGTGGGGCAGAACGTGCGGACGGTGGAGCCGGGCGACCGTGTGCTGTACGACCCGGAGGACCGTGCGGAGGTGGAGGTGCGGGGCGTCGCGTATGTGCTGATGCGGGAGCGCGATCTGCACGCCGTGGCCGCGGACCGGTTCGAGGGGTCGGAGGACTCCACAGGGCTGTATCTCTGATCGCAGGGTGGCAAAGGGCCGGTGACTGTCGTCACCGGCCCTTTGCGTTGCGCCTTGGCCACCCACCGGTGGTCGCCCGGGTCGTCGCCCCGGTGGTCGCCTGACCGGCCGCCGAGGTGAGGTCACCTGGCCGGCGGGGAGCCGGGGGCTCCGGGCGTCATTCCCGGCGGGTGGGTGTGAGCTGGGGGCCGACGGTCGTGCCGGCCGAGTTGCCGGCGTCCCCGCCCCCGCCGCCGTCGGCGCCGCCGCTCGACGCGCCGCCGCTGTCGGTGGTGCCGGAGCTGGTGCCGCTGGTGGTCCCGTTGGTCGCCGTTCCGCCGTTGGCGGTGCCGGTCGTTGTTCCGCCGTCGGCGGTGCCGCCCCCGGTGGCGCCGGTGGTGGTGCCTCCGGTCGTGTTGCCGTTGGTCGTGGTGCCGCCGCCGGTCTGCCCCTGGGACTGGCCCTGGGTCTGCCCCTGCGTCTGTCCCTTGGCGGGGTCGCTCGGCGTGCTGGCGCCGGTCTGGTCGTCGGAGGGCTCGTCCGGGTCGTCGGCCGGGTCGGAGGGGGAGGCGGAGTCGCCGCCGCCTTCCTGGAGGGTGAGGTCGAAGTCCTTGGCGGGGCTGCCCTTGAGGGCTTCCTCCGTGAACTGGGCCCAGATCTGGGTGGGGGCGTCGCCGCCGTTGATGCGGGCCAGGCCGAGGGCGCCCTTGAGGGACTTGTGGTGTGCGGTGACCGGGTCCTGGCCCATGACGGCGACGACGGTCGCGAGGTCGGGGGTGTAGCCGGCGAACCAGGCGGCCTGGTCCTCTTCGGCGGTGCCGGTCTTGCCGGCCGCGGGGCGGCCGGCGGCCTGGGCCTTCCTGGCGGTGCCGTTCTGGACGACGCTGCGCAGGACGGAGGTGGTGGTGTCGGCGGCTTCGCGGCTGACGACCTGGGAGGCCTTGTACGCGGGCAGTTCCACGACGTCGGAGCCGTCCTTGGTGACCTTGCTGATCATCGTGTACATGCCGTGCTTGCCGTGGTTGGCGAGGGTGGCGTAGGCCTGTGCCATGTCCAGGACGCTTGCGGTGGCGGTGCCGAGCGCGATGGAGGGGTAGGGCTGCAGGTCGGGGGTGTCGGTGGGCAGCCCGAGGCCGATGGCGGTCTGCTTGACCTTGGCGGGGCCGACGTCGACGGCCATCTGCGCGTACACCGAGTTGACGGACTTGTCGGTGGCGGTGCGCACGTTGATGTCGCCGTAGTTGACGTAGTCCTCGTTCTCGGGCGCGTAGGCGGGGCCGCTCCAGCCCTGGACGGGGCGTTTGTCGGTGCCGTCGTAGATCGTGTTCGGCGTGATCCTGCGGTTGTCCTGGGTGGTGGAGTCGTTCTGGACGGCGGAGGTGAAGACGAAGGGCTTGAAGGTGGAGCCGACCTGGAAGTCCTGGCGGGTGGCGTTGTTGGTGTACTGCTTGACGTAGTCGACGCCGCCGTACAGGGCGAGGATCTTGCCGGTCTTGGGCTCGACGGCGGCTCCGCCGGCGCGGACGTAGGTGTCGACCTTGCGGTTCTTCTTGTCGAGCTTCTTCATCAGCTGGTCGTTGACGGCGTCGACGAAGGCGTTCTGCTTCTTCTTGTCGAGCGTGGTGGTGATGCGGTAGCCGCCGGCGTCGAGTTCCGCCTGGGTGACCATCTTGTTGTCGCGCAGGTAGTCCTTGATGGCGTTGACGAGGTACCCGCGCTGTCCGGACATGCCGTTGTCGGCGCCGGAGGTCTCCTTGGGGTTGGGGAACTTCATGCCGGTGCGCTGGGACGCGGTGAGCCAGCCCTTGGTGACCATGCCGTCGAGAACGTAGTTCCAGCGGGCCTCGGCGGCCTTGCGGTTCTCGGGGTGGGCGATGACGTCGTACTCGCTGGGCGCGTTGACGAGGGCGGCGAGGTAGGCGCCCTGGGCGGGGCTGAGCTTGAGGGCGTCGACGCCGTAATAGGCCTTGGCGGCGGCCTGGATGCCGTAGGCGTTGCGGCCGAAGTAGCTGGTGTTGAGGTAGCCCTCGAGGATGTCGTCCTTGGACTTCTCGCGGTCGAGCTTGATCGCGATGAAGAACTCCTTCACCTTGCGCGTGGCGGTCTGCTCCTGCGCGAGGTAGTAGTTCTTCACGTACTGCTGGGTGATCGTGGAACCGGACTGCTTGCCCTTGCCGGTGGCGGTGTTCCAGCCGGCCCGCAGCATCGCCTTGGGGTCGATGGCGGACTCGGTGTAGAAGTCGCGGTCCTCGGCGGCGAGCACGGCGTGCTGGGCGTCCTTGGAGATCTGTGCGAGGTCGACGTTCTCGCGGTTGACCTTGCCGTCGCGGGCGATCTCGGTGCCGTCGGCGTAGAGGTAGACGTTGGACTGCTTGGTGGCGAGGGCGTTGGCCGGCGGGATCTCGACCATGGAATAGCCGAGGAAGAACAGGCCGACGAGGAGCAGCAGGCCGAGGACGATGGTGCTGAGCACCATCCGCCAGGTGGGCAGCAGACGGCGCCAGCCGGTGCGCTTGGGTCGCTTCACCTTCTTGCTGCTCCCTCCGTCACCAGCCTCGGGCTCTCCGGGGGCGGTGCCCTCGGTCGGCTGCTGCGGCTGCGGCTCGTCGCTCATGTGTTGCCGGACTCCTGTTTCGCGTCGTACGTGCCCGTACGCCTCGTACGCCTCGGTATTTCTCTGCGCCCCCTGTTGAAGACTCTCGCACCGGGCGTTCCGTTCCCGACAATCCACGCGTGTTGTGCCGGAAAACGCGTGGCATGCGGCGGGGGCGGCGCACTAGGCTCCTGCGCTTCGGTGTCGCAGGGGGCACCCAGGTGACTACTGGGCGAGGAGGAGGGTTGCCTTGGGAACGGCGCGGTTGTACGCGGCCGTCGCGGCGGGGGGCTTCAGAAGGTACGCGACGTACCGGGTGGCGACGGCGGCAGGGGTGTTCACGAACACCGTTTTCGGCCTGATCCTCGTCTACACATATCTGGCGTTGTGGGACGAGCGGCCGCACCTGGGGGGTTACGACCAGGCGCAGGCGGTGACATATGTGTGGCTGGGACAGGCGTTGTACGCGACGCTGGCGATCCAGGGCGGCGGTTTCGAGACGGATCTGATCGAGCGCATTCGCACGGGTGAGGTGGCGGTCGACCTCTACCGGCCGGCCGATCTTCAGGCGTGGTGGCTGGCGACCGATCTGGGGCGGGCGTTGTTCCAGTTGCTGGGACGGGGGGTGATCCCGTTCGTGTTCGGGGCGTTGTTCTTCCCGACGGCGTTGCCGGCGGAGGCGGGAGTGTGGGTGGCGTTCCTGGTGGCGGTGGTGCTGGCGATGGTGGTGAGTTACGCGATCCGGTTCCTGGTGGCGTTGAGCGGGTTCTGGCTGCTCGACGGGACGGGGGCGTTGCAGGTGCTGATGGTCACCGGGGTGTTCTGTTCGGGGATGACGTTGCCGTTGAACGCGTTTCCGCAGCCGCTCGGGGACATCGTGATGCTGCTGCCGTGGTCGGCGTTGTTGCAGACCCCGGCGGACGTGCTGATGGGGCGCGTGGACGTGTGGTCGGCGTTCGCGTTCCAGGCGGGGTGGGCGGTGATGTTGCTGGCGGTGGGCCGGCTGGTGCAGGGGGCGGCGACGCGGCGGGTGGTGGTGCAGGGTGGGTGAGGGCGGCCGGCTGGCGGAGGGGGTGCGGGCGTACCGGTTGATCGCCGGGATGTGGATCCGGTCGACGTTGACGTACCGGATGTCGTTCGCGATGACGGTGGTGGGCGGTCTGCTGGTGACGGGGCTGGACTTTGTCGCGATCTTGTTGATGTTCTCGCAGGTGGACGTGTTGGGCGGGTACACGCTGCCGGAGATCGCTTTGCTGTACGGGCTGTCGGCGACGTCGTTCGGGATGGCGGATCTGGCGATCGGTTCGGCGGGGCGGCTGGGCACGCGGGTGCGTGACGGGACGCTGGACATGTTGCTGGTACGGCCGGCGCCGGTGCTCGCACAGGTGGCGGCGGACCGGTTCGCGTTGCGCAGAGTGGCCCGGATCACTCAGGGCGGCTTGGTGCTGGGGTGGGCGCTGGTGTCGCTGGACGTGGCGTGGACGCCGGTGAAGGTGCTGCTGGTGCCGGTGATGCTGGTGTGCGGCGGGGTGATCTTCTCGGCGGTGTTCGTGGCGGGTGCGGCGTTCCAGTTCGTGGCGCAGGACGCGGCGGAGGTGCAGGCGGCGTTCACGTTCGGCGGGCAGACGTTGTTGCAGTACCCGCCGACGGTGTTCGGCAGGGAGTTGCTGCGTTCGGTGACGTTCGTGCTGCCGTTGGCCTTCGTCAACTGGGTGCCGGCGGCCTATGTGCTGGGGCGGTCGTATCCGTTGGGGTTGCCGGAGTGGGCGGCGTTCGCCTCGCCGGCCGCGGCGCTGTTGTGCTGCGCGGCGGCGGGGCTGGCGTGGCGGGTGGGTCTCAGGTCGTATCGGAGTACGGGGAGTTGAGTGTGACCGAGGACGCTTTCATCGAGGTGGACCGGGTCGAGAAGGTCTTCGACGTGCGCAGGCGGACGGGGTTCCTCAGGCGTGAGCTGCGGCAGGTGCGGGCGGTCGACGAACTGTCGTTCTCGGTGGCGCGGGGGGAGATGGTCGGTTACATCGGGCCGAACGGTGCGGGGAAGTCGACGACGATCAAGATGCTGACGGGCATCCTGACGCCGAGCGGCGGCCGGCTGCGGGTGGCGGGGATCGATCCGTCGCGGGAGCGGACGCGGCTGGCGCACCGGATAGGGGTGGTTTTCGGGCAGCGGACGACTCTGTGGTGGGATCTGCCGCTGATCGATTCGTACCGGCTGATGCACCGCATGTACCGCATCCCGGACGGACGTTACCGGGAGAATCTCGACCGGCTGGTGGAACTGCTGGATCTGTCAGCCCTGTTGGAGGTGCCGGTGCGGCAGTTGTCGCTGGGGCAGCGGATGCGCGGTGACATCGCGGCGGCGCTGCTGCACGATCCCGAGGTGCTGTATCTCGACGAGCCGACGATCGGTCTCGACGTGGTGTCCAAGGCGCGGGTGCGGGAGTTCCTGCGCGAGCTGAACGTCGAGCGGGGTACGACGGTGCTGCTCACCACCCATGATCTGCAGGACATCGAGCAGTTGTGTTCGCGGGTGATGGTCATCGACCACGGGCGCCTGGTGTACGACGGCGCGCTCGCGGGGTTGCACGAGGTGGGGGAGAGCGAGCGGACGCTGGTGGTGGATCTGGAGCGGGAGTCGCCGCCGATCGAGGTGGGGGACGCGGCAAGGGTGGTGAGGGTGGAGGGTCCGCGTCAGTGGCTGGCGTTCCCGGCGTCGGGGTCGGCGGCGGCGCTGGTCGCGCGGATCGCGGCGGAGTATCCGCTGGTGGACCTGTCGGTGCGGGAGCCGGACATCGAGGCGGTGATCGCCAGGATGCTGTACGGGGCGGGGGGCGGCGGCGGGTCCTCGGGGGAGCGGGAGACCGTAGTGCCGGGGGCCGGGAACTCGTAGGCTGCGGGCATGACCGACGACGCAGTCCCGGACCGTTCGGACCTCCGTGCCTCCGACGCCGATCGTGAGCGGGTCGCCGAGGTGTTGCGCGACGCGGTCGCCGAGGGCCGGCTGGACATGGCGGAGTTCGAGGAGCGGCTGGAGCAGACCTACGCGGCGCGCACGTACCGGGAGTTGGCGCCGATCACGCGCGATCTGCCGGTGCCGGGGGCGGCGGCGCCGCCGGTGGTGTCGTTGCACAAGGAGCCGTCCCGGGACGGGGGTTGGGCCGGGCGGATCGTGGGCGGCGAGGGCTCGTCGACGTGGGCGGTGGCGGTGATGTCGGGCTTCCAGCGCAAGGGCCGCTGGACGGTGCCGCGGCGGTTCACGTGCGTCGCCTTCTGGGGCGGCGGGGAGATCGATCTGCGGGAGGCGGACTTCTCGGCCGGGGAGGTCGAGATCAACTGTTTCGCGGTCATGGGCGGGGTGCAGATCACGGTGCCGCCGGGGGTGGAGGTCGTCGTGCGCGGCATCGGCGTGATGGGCGGCTTCGACCAGCGGGAGAGCGGTGTGGTGGGCGAGCCGGGGGCGCCGCGGGTCGTGGTGACCGGGTTCGCTTTCTGGGGTGGCGTCGGCGTGGAGCGCAAGATGACGCGGGCCGCCCGGCGCCAGGAGAAGCTGGACCGCAAGGCGGCGAGGCGCGAGCTGCACGCCTCCTTCCGGGACGACGTGCAGGAGGCGCACCGGCGGATGCTGGACGGCCACAAGGATCTGCTGCGGGGGCACGGGCTCGGGCTCGGTCCCGGGGAGCGGCGCGGGCGCCGGGAGGAGCGGAGGGAACGCCGCCACGAGGAGTAGGCGGGGCGGCGCGCCGACGCTTCGGGTCGTCGTCGCGGTCGTCGTCGCGGTCGGATCGGGTCGCAGCTCGTCGCGGTCGCGGTCGGTCGTGTCGCAGCGGGTCGCCGTCGCGGCCCGTGGTCGTCGCGACCGGCGGACGCCGGCTGGGCGCCGGTCGTCGTCACAGGCGTGCGGGGGCGGCCGGGCCGCCGAGTTCGCTCAGGTCGACGGTGCGCGCCATCGTCCGGTAGCCGCGGTCGCTGGGGTGCAGATGGTCCCCGGAGTCGTACTCGGAGCGCAGGCTGCGCGGGTCGTAGGGGTCGCGCAGCGCCTTGTCGAAGTCGACGACCTCGTCGAACAGGCCGCCCGCGCGGATCGCCGCGTTGACCTGCTGCCGGACGCGCTCGCGCGCGGCGCTGTAGCCGCGGTGGCCGCGGAACGGCGTGAGGGTGGCGCCGACGACCCGGACGCCGCGGGCGTGGGCGCGGTCGACGAGGGTGCGCAGGCCGGCCACGATCGCCTGCGGGCCGGTGGGGTTCGGGTCGCGCAGGATGTCGTTGATGCCGAGGTCGACGACGACGGCCTTCACGTTGGGCCGGTCGAGGACGTCCCGGTCGAAGCGGTGAATGCCGCCTGCGCCGCGCAGCGGGTCGTCGACGAGGACCCGGTTGCCGCTGATGCCCTGGTTGACGACGCCGTAGCGGGGCGTGTCGCCGTCGACGGATCCGCCCGCGGCGAGCGCCGTGCGCAGCCGGCCGGCGAGGACGTCGGGCCAGCGGCGGTTCTCGCCGGCGGTGGAGGTGACGCCGTCGGTGATGGAGTCGCCGAAGGCGACGAGGGTGCCGTCGGCCTCGTTGCTGAGCACGTCCAGCGCGGTCAGGTAGCGCCAGTACACGCTGGTCGCGGTGAAGGAGGCGCCGGTGACGTCCTCGGTGGACTCGCCGTCGGCGACGTAGCTGGTCTGCCGGGCGCGCGGGTGGTAGGTCACCGGGCCGGCGGAGGCCGGGGAGTAGGTGCTGACCAGTATGTCGGCGTCGTGCGGGACGACGACGGCGACGGCATCGCTGACGGCCTGCTCGCCGGCTGCGACGACGACGGTGGTGGCTCCGCCGAAGGTGAGCCGGCGCAGCGTGGCGGGGTCCGCGGCCGCGCTGTCGTCGGCGGCGGCGACGGCGAGCGTGGCGTGGGTGACGGTCAGCGGCCGGCTGCCGTAGAGGTTGGAGAGCGTGATCCGGGCGCTGGTGCCGCCGACACCGGTGTGGACGACGTTGCGGACGGTGCGCCCGGCCATGCCGTGGGTCTCGGTGCCCGGTTCCCCGCCGGCCGGTGCGGCGGCCCAGGCCCCGACCCATACGCCGGTCGAGACGGGAGCCGCGTTGCCCGGGGCGGGGCCCGCGGCGACCGTGTCCCCGGCGGAGCGGCGCCCGGAGCCGGAGCCGTCGCCGTCTCCGGAGGCGACGCCGAGGTATATGGCGGCGGACACGCCCACGACGAGGGCGACGATCGCCGCCAGCAGGGCATAACCATGATGCTTGGCGGTCATGCGGGTGTGGTTCTCCTCGTGAGGGGAGCGGTGCTGCTCCGGATGGTGCGTGCGTGCGCCGATGGGGCACGCGTTCATGCAGGAGTTCACCGTTGAGCTCCCCCGTCTGACAGACGACGGGAACTCTTGTTCCGTTCCAGGAGTCGGTCAGGCAGGGACCATTATCAGCGTGCGGGACGCCGGCGGTGCACGGCCGAACGGAACGGGTGGAGCGGATGGATCGTACGGAGGAACCGGCGGGCGCCGGGGCGGCCCGTGCCGGAGCGGCGCGCGCGATGACCGTGTTCAGCGCCGCCGACGAGGAGAAGCGGCGCGGGGTGCGCCGGATGAAGCTCACCGCGGCGGGGCTGCTGCTGTTCGTGGCCGTGGTGTACGTCCTCGCCGAGTGGGCCGCGCACCGGGGGGCGGGCGCGTGGGCGTCCTATGCGGCGGCGGCCGCGGAGGCGGGCATGGTCGGTGCGCTCGCCGACTGGTTCGCGGTGACGGCGCTGTTCCGTCACCCGCTGGGCCTGCCCATCCCGCACACGGCGATCATCCCGAACAAGAAGGACCAGCTGGGCGTCTCGCTGGGTGAGTTCGTCGGGGAGAACTTCCTCTCCGAGGACGTGGTGCGGCAGCGGCTGCGGTCGGTGGGCATCGGCACCCGGCTGGGCGCCTGGCTGGCCGAGCCGGAGCACGCCGACCGGGTGACGGCGGAGCTGGCGACCGCCCTGCGCGGCGCGCTGACGGTGCTGCGCGACGCGGACGTCCAGGCGGTGGTCGGCGAGGCGATCACCCGGCGCGCCGACGCACAGGAGATCGCGCCGGGCATCGGGAAGCTGCTGGAGCGGATCGTCGGGGACGGCGGTCACCGGCGGGCCGTGGATCTGGTGGTGTCCAGGGCGCACGACTGGCTGGAGCTGCACGCCGACTCGGTGATGGACGCGGTGCAGGGCGGTGCGCCCGGCTGGACGCCCCGGTTCGTCGACAAGCGGATCGGTGAACGCGTCTACAAGGAGCTGCTGCGGTTCTGCGCGGAGATGCGGGACATGCCCTCCCATCCGGCTCGGGGCGCCCTCGACCGCTTCCTCCGGGACTTCGCCGTCGATCTCCAGTCCGACACCGACACGCGCGCGCGGGTGGAGCGGCTCAAGGGCGAGGTGCTGGGCCGTGGCGAGGTGCAGGACCTGATCGCGTCGGTCTGGACGGCCGTCCGCTCCATGATCGTGGCGGCCGCGGAGGACGAGCGCAGCGAGCTGCGGCTGCGGGTGCGGGCCTCGCTGCTGTCCCTGGGGGCGCGGATGGCCACCGAGCCCAAGGTGCAGGAGAAGGTCGACAGCTGGCTGGAGGGCGCGGCGGTGCACGTCGTGACGACGTACCGCAAGGAGATCACCTCGCTGATCACCGACACCGTGGCGGGCTGGGACGCGGAGCACACCACGCGCAAGATCGAGGCCAACATCGGCCGTGACCTGCAGTTCATCCGGATCAACGGCACGGTGGTGGGTTCGCTGGCCGGGCTGCTGATCTACACCGTGGCGCGCTCGCTCGGGGCGTAAAGGCGTCGGCGGCGGGAACCCGAACCGCGTTCCGCTCGATGAGGAGCGTGCCGAGGAGGGAGCCCATGACCAGCGCAGAAGCCGCCGTGCAGGCCGAGAGAGGCCGCACGATCACCACCGACATCCCTGCCCGCCTCGACCGGCTGCCGTGGTCGCGCTGGCACTGGACCATCGTCTTCGGACTCGGCACGGTGTGGATCCTTGACGGCCTGGAGGTCACGGTCGTCGGGAACATCGCGAGCCGGCTGTCCGAGCCGGGCAGCGGCCTGCCCATCACATCCGGTCAGGTCACCGGCATCGCGGCGGCGCTGTACGTGGCCGGCGCCTGCGCCGGCGCCCTGTTCTGGGGCCGGCTGACCGACAAGTGGGGCCGCAAGAAGCTGTTCATGATCACCCTGGCGGTGTATCTGGCGGCCACCGCCCTGACCGCGATCTCCTTCGACACCTGGTGGTTCCTGCTGTTCCGGTTCCTCACCGGCTTCGGCATCGGCGGTGAGTACGCGGCCATCAACTCGGCGATCGACGAGCTGATCCCGGCGCAGTACCGGGGCCGCGTCGACCTGATCATCAACGGCAGCTTCTGGCTGGGCGCGGTCGCCGGTTCGCTGCTGTCCATCGTCGCGCTGAACACGGACGTCTTCGCGGCGAACGTGGGCTGGCGGCTGACGTTCGCGCTGGGCGCCGTCCTCGCCCTGGTGATCCTGCTCGTCCGGCGGCACGTCCCGGAGAGTCCACGCTGGCTGCTGATCCACGGCCGGGACCGGGAGGCCGAGGAGATCGTCGGTGCGATCGAGCGGCAGATCGAGTCGGACCAGGGGGAGCGGCTGCCGCGTGCCGAGGGCGAGCTCACCATCCACCAGCGCCGCAGCGTCTCCTTCGTCGAGATCGCCCGCACGGTGTTCTCCGACTACCGGCGCCGCTCGATCCTCGGCTTCTCCCTCTTCATCGGGCAGGCGTTCCTCTACAACGCGATCACCTTCGGCTTCGGCGCGATCCTCACCAAGTTCTTCGACGTGCCGAGCGGCAACACCGGCTACTACTTCGCCGTCATCGCGATCGGCAACTTCTGCGGCCCGCTGCTGCTGGGCAAGCTCTTCGACACGGTCGGCCGGCGGGTGATGATCTCCTCGACGTATCTGCTGTCCGGTGTCCTGCTGTTCGGCACGGCCTGGCTGTTCGACCAGGGCTCCCTCGACGCGACGACGATGACGGCCTGCTGGTGCGCGGTGCTGTTCTTCGCGTCGGCGGGTGCGTCGAGCGCCTATCTGACGGTGTCCGAGGTCTTCCCGATGGAAACCCGCGCGATGTCCATCGCCTTCTTCTACGCCCTCGGCACCGCCGCGGGCGGCATCAGCGGCCCCCTGCTGTTCGCCAAGCTCACCGACACGGGCAAGGTCGGCGACACGGTCCTCGCCTTCTCCATCGGCGCGACCCTGATGTGCCTGGCGGGCCTGGTCGCGGCGTTCCTCGCGGTCAAGGCCGAGCGACGGTCCCTGGAGGACATCGCCAAGCCGCTGACGGCGGCGGCGACGAAGGCCCGCGAGGCGACGAAGCCGGGCGACGGCGGCCCGCGAAAGGCGACCGCCTGAACCGCGGCTGAGCCGCGCGTGAGCCGCGCCTGAGCTCCGACCGGGTGCATCTCGGCGGGCCGGGCGCGGGCGGCCCGAGCCGCGCCTGCCGCCGCCCGCCCGGTCCGTCGCCCGCTCGGCCCACCCGGTCGCCGCCCGCCCGGTCCGTCGCCCGCTCGGCCCACCCGGTCGCCGCCCGCCCGGTCCGGCCCCCGCGACCGCTGGTCTGCGGGTGCCTGGTCTGTGAGTGGTTGGCCTGTGAGTGCCTGGTCTGCGGGTGCCTGGCCCCGCGAGCTACTCGGCCGATTCCGGCGCGCGTCCCCGGCGGCGCAGCAGCAACAACCCGCCGGCCACGGCGGTGATCCCGGTGGCGGCGCTCCAGGCGGCGAGGTCGGCGGCGCCCGTGGTGGCGAGACCGCCGCCGCGCCCTGCGGCGGCGGTGTCGTTCGCGGAGGCGCGGCCACCGGGGGACGCCTGAGCTCCCCGGCCCGCCGTGTCCGCCGGCGACGTCGAGGCGGACGAGTCCGCCGCCGGGGCCGGGGCCCCGCCCGAGCCGCTGGAACCTGAACCGGACGCCCCGGCCGCCGCCGACCGGCCCCGGCCCCCGTCCGGGTCCCGGTCGCGGGTGAACGTCAGGGTGCCGAAGCCGAGTTGGTCGTATCCGCCGCTGTTGGGGCCGTAGTCCCCGCCGCCGCCCTCGGGCGCGGCCTTCGCGGCGGCACGGGTGAGGTAGGGGGCGGAGAGTCCCCGGCGCCGGGTGTAGTGGTTGGCGATCATCGCCCAGATCGGCCGGTTCATCGCCGGGTCGACACCGGCCGCTCGGGGTGCGGTCTCCGTCCCCGACCAGCCGCCGACCGCGCCCTTCCTGCGGGTGTTGGCGGTGTAGCCGACGTCACCGCCGAGGCTCCATCTGGCCACGTACTGCGCGCCCTTGAGGAAACGGCTGTCGTCGTAGCCGTACAGGTCGATGCCCTGGTTCCAGGCCATCTCGCAGAACGTGCCCATCAGGCCGACGCCGAGCAGCGCGTGGCCCTGGTCGCGCCCGGCCTCGAGCCACTCGCCGAGACCGTCGTCGTGCACGACCGGGATGGCCTTCCGGACGGCGCCGAGCCCGGAGCCGCTCTTGAAGTACTCGACGGCCTGCTCCACCCTCGCGCCGTCGTCGCAGAAGACGCCGGTCGCGAGGACGCAGGCCATGGCGGCGAGATCCCAGTTGGGCCAGTAGTTGGTGACCACGGCGCCGTTGTGCCCGACGAGGAAGCTCTCGCTGAGCGGGGAGAAGACGGTGGTCAGCGTCTTCTGGAAGCGTTCGAGCTCGAAGCCGGCGTGGTCGCGCACGAGTTCGGCGGCGTTGGCGGCCTGGTAGCCGTAGAGCCCGGCCGCGAGGAACCGGTCGGCGGAGCCCTCGATGGACGTCAGCCTCGCGGACCAGGCGTTGAGGATCGCGACGGCGGTGTCGGCGTACGCGCGCTCACCGCTGACGTGGAACCGCAGGCCGTTCTGGTAGGCGGCGTGCAGGTCGTGGTAGAGGACCGCGTAGTTCTGGGGTGAGCCTCCGCCGCGGTACACGGTCGCCTGCGGGTTGGCCGTCCAGCCGCTCTGCGCATGCCGGTTGGCGGTGAGCCTGGCGTATCCGGCCGTGCAGGGCGCGGCGCCGGCCTTCACCTCGGCGGCCATCCGGGCCAGGTCCGCGCCGGTGTGCAGGAGTCCGGGGTGGGCGTAGCCGACCGCCGTCGCCGACGGGGCCGCGGTCGCCGACGGGGCCGTGGTGACACCGACGGCGGCCGCCCCGCCTGCCGCCCCGGCGACCGCGCCCGCGGCCTTCAGCATGCTCCGGCGGCTGACGACGCCGTCCTGTCGAGGTCGGTTCAGATGCATGCAGCGGAGACGGGCGAGGACGGAACCGATAACGAAAACCGGGCCGCGGCCGCCGCCCGGAAGGCCGTCGAGGGGTGATCCGGTGAAGGCCGGCGGGGGGCTGATCACGGGGCGGGTAAGGGTTGGATAAAGTGTCCCGCCGTGGCACGTGCGAACACGTGATCCACCGTCACGTACTCGGGGGAGACGTCACCTTGCCCACCCGTCATTCGACCCTGTCGTCCAGGCTGCGCGCCGCGCCCAGCCCGCTCGCCGCCGCCGCCGCGATGGCGGCCGGGTCCCGCCCCGACCGCGTGGGGGACCCGGTCGTCCAGCGCCTCCAGTCCGGTCGCACCTGGGCGGGCGTGGCGGCGTCGGCGGGACTGCTGTTCGCCTACCCGTTGGCCGAGAGCGGCGAGGACATCCTCCTCGGCAAGGTGATGGACGTCGTCGTCGGCTGCGGGATCGCCCTGGTCGCCGGACTGATCACCCTGAGCGTCTTCATCGGCATGGCCCGCCCCTCGGTGCGCGGCGTCTACGCCCGGCGGCTCACCGGCCCCGGCACGGCGCTCGGCGTCATCGCGCTCGGCGTGGGCGTGTGCGGCGGCGGCGTCGTGCTGGGCGTGAAGCTGCTGCACGCGGAGATCATCCCGTGGGCGGACATCCGGGCCGCCGGCAACCTCGCCTGGCTCGCGTCGTTCCTGGTGTTCGTCATCGTGATGCTGATCGGCGCGATCGTCCTGGCCGTGGTGGCGGTGTTCACGCTGGCCGCCGGGGTGTTCGCACTGAACTCCTGCTTCCGCGTCGGCGACGTCCACGATCTGCTGCCCGCGCTGATCTCGCCGTTCCTGGTGTGGGCGCTGTTCGCGCTGAGCTACTCCGACGGTCCCGAGGTGGCCGCCCCGCCGCTGGTCCGCCTCGCCTTCCTGCTGGGCGGCCCGCTCTCGGTGACGGCCCTGTCGGTCTGGGAGATACGGCGGCTGAGCCACCGTTACGGCGTGACGATGCGCTCGGCGCTGGGCCGAGGCGGAGTCCCCGAGCCGACGTACACCCCGGAAGCCGCGCACACCCCGCAGCCGACGCACGCACCGGAGCCTGCGCAGACGCCGGTGCCTGCGTACGTGCCGGAGCCCGCGCAGACGCCGGTGGCTGTTCACGCGCCGACGCCGACGCCGACGTACGCACCGGGAATGCCCCACTTCCCGGTCCCGGCCCCTCTCCCGGGGCAGACCCACCTCACGGGTCAGACCTATGCGCCGGGGCCGCAATACCCGTCGCACGCCCCGAACTTGCCGTACTCCCCGTAGCCCTTTGGAGCTAGTGGCCCCCGTAGTAGGGCTCGTGGAGGCGGCGTCCGGCGGCCGGTCACGGCGGACTCTGGACCTTGTGAGCCTTGCGGGGCCTGTGGACGTTGCGGGCCTTGCGGAGCCTGTGGGCCTGCGGACCTTGCGAGGCCTGCCTTACGGGTCCTGCGGGCCTTGCGGGGCCTGTGGACCGGCGGAGAGCCGGTCCGGCACCTCACCCGCGGCGGTCGGCGACCGCCCACGAGGCCAGAGCGACGGCCCCTGCCACCCCGAAGACCGACGGCCAGGCCCCCACCTTCTTCGCCAGCGGATGCGACGCGGCGAAGGCCGCGACATACGCGGCGCTCAGCGCCCCCGCGGCCTTCCCGCCGGCCTGCTGCCGCCACTGCTGCGCGGCCGCGGCCCCCGCGACGGCGAGGACGGCCCCGCCCAGCGGCCGCTGCCGCGTCCACCGGGCCACCCCGTACCCGCCGACCAGCCCGCCCGCCGCGATCACCGCACTGGGAACCTTCGTCATGTCTGCCGCCTCCTCGCCCTGATCATCAAGCTCGCCCCCGAGGCTAACGCGCCCGTCACGTCCCCCGAAGCCCGAGCCCCGTGGACCCTCCCCCAGCGAGAACGGACCCCGAGTTGCCCGCCCTCACCACCCTCACCACGCCCGACGGCACGACGCTCGCGTACGCCGACGAAAAGCCCCCTGCCGCCACCGTGCCGGACCCCTCGCTCACCTCGGACGCGGCGGACGCCGCCGTACCGCGACCCCCCGTCCTGCTCCTGCACGGCCTCGCGGGCCACCTCGGCGAATGGGACGACCTGTCCGCCCGGCTCCTCGCCGACGGCCACCGCGTGGTGCGTCACGACGCCCGGGGCCACGGCGCGAGCACGCGCGCACCGGCGGACATGACGCGAGCGGCGGCGGTACGGGACACCGTGTCCCTCATGGACGCGCTCGCCCTGCCCCCGGCGATCCTCCTGGGCCAGTCCCTGGGCGGCCTGACGGCTCTGCTGACGGCGGCGGCCCATCCGTCCCGCGTCGCCGCCCTGATCCTGGTGGAGGCGGGTCCGCAGGGCCGGAACCCGCAACTGCCGGCGCAGATCGGAGCCTGGCTGGACAGCTGGCCGACCCCGTTCACGAGCTTCGGCCAAGCCTCCGCCTTCCTGGGCCACGAGGCGTGGGCACGCGGCCTGGACTGGCGCGAGGACGGCACCGGCCACGCCCGGGTGGACCGCGACACGATGGTCGCGGCGGTGGCCGAACTCGCCACGCAGGACTACTGGGAGCAGTGGTCCCGGGTGACCTGCCCGACCTTGGTCGTGCGCGGGGAGCGGGGCACGATGCCGGCGGCGGAGCACACGGAGATGCGCACCCGCAGACCGTCCGCCACCAGACTGACGGTCGTCCCGCAGGCCGGCCACGACGTCCACCTGGACCGCCCGACCGCCCTGCACGAGGCGGTGACCGCCTTCCTGGCCGCTGGACGAGAATGAGACGACGACCGCACTTCCTGAGCTCTCTACCGAGAATCAGACCGTGCGGGCCGGCGGTCTGCTGCGTGGGCTGGACCTTCCTTCCGGCCTCGTCGCCACCAGTGACGACTGGGGGGCGGCAAAGCCGGAAGTGGGGTTCTTCGAGCACGTCACCGAGGCAACGCCTGCGGAGCCCGGCGAGATCCTCTACGTCGGTGACCGGCTCGACAACGACATCCGCCCTGCCGTGCACGCGGGGCTCTTGACCGCTCTCATCCGGCGCGGTCCGTGGGGCAGGATCCAGCAGCGCGACCCAGACGCGGATGCGATCGCGACCATGCGCATCGACTCACAGGCGGAACTGCCGGAAAAAATCGCCAAGTTCAACGCTGAAGGGCGCTGACCGTCGTGCGCCAGTCGTAGAGACGGTCATCGGTCTTCAATGTCGAGAGGTGTGAATGAAGGCAGACAAGCCGCAGTCCCTAAAAGGCGTCCTCGTCCTCGGTACCGGCCTTGCCGATCAACTCTCGCAGGGCAGTCGGCGTGCGCCAGGACTCTCCGGGGCCGGACCTGTGGCACATCCGATGGCAGTTGGCGCATACGCATGCCATGTCGTCGAGCTTGGTCTCTCGGGTACCGGAGATGTGGAGAGGGGTGACGTGGTGCACTTCGATATAGCCCTCGCCCAGGTCTCCGTATGTGCGGGCGAAATCGAAGCCGCACACTTCGCATCGGAGAGGCCCCCCGCCTCGCCGTGCCTGGGCGATCTTCTGAGCGCGGAGTTTCGGATTCCGTTCGCGGAAGAGCGCCCAGCGGGCGAGGAGTCGTCCCTCAACGGCGCTGGCACCCGTCTCGTCGACTTCGTCAGGCTGCGGGGGGATGAGATGCAACTCGCCCGAACCGATGCCCTCTTCGATGGCTTGAGCAGCCTGGAGCATCTCCGCCTCGTGCTGAGTGAAGGCGTCGATCATGACCAGCGTGGGCTTGCCGCACCGAGTGGCCTTGCCGGTGTAGGCCCTGTGATTGGTCATGAAATCGGTTGTCTTGCGGCTGACGCTGTCAGGAGAGCGGAAGCTCGGCAGCGCGAGTGCGTCAGCCTCGTGGATGGGAAGTGAGCGGAGGAGATCCGACAGTTCCTGCACCCGGGGATCGCTGGTCCGCAACTCGCGCCAGCCGTTCTGCACCACGAGCGCTCCGGCCAGCACAAGTTCGTCCTCGGTCCACGAAGGTATTCGCATGCCCGATATCGTATGAGTGTTCGGTGGTGCGGGGTGTGTGATTTTCGGTGGACGGGGCGAATCGGAGGTTCCCCGGAAGGGGGGTCTTCAAGGGCGTGTCGGTCTGGAGCATCACTCGGCGTCTTCCAAGGTCGGCTGTTCCCGGTGCTCCTGGAGGACGGTTCCCACCAGCCCTTCGACGCTGATGGCGGCGGCGTCGGGTTCGGGTCGCCCTTCCACGAACGCCAGTCTTGAGGCGGCCAGATAGGCAAGGCGCACTGCTTGGATGACGAGTGCTCGACGCAGTCCGTCTGAGACTTCGCCCCGTTCGTGCGCCACGGCCGCGAGCCGGGAAATCGTTTCGGCGCGACGGGCTATGCGAATGTCTGGATGGCCGCGCTCGCGACGGGTCTCCTCGCTGATCAGAGCGAACCTTTCGGACGCCGGCAGTTCGACTCTTTGCGAGCGTGGCGGGATCTTCTCGTTCAGAATCGCATGGAAGCGGCTTCTCTCAATGGCTTGGAGGTAAGCCGAGTACTCGACCGCGTCGAGGTGCTTCTTGGCATCGCTGTCGTCCTTCTTGACCCCCTCGAACTCCCAGAGTGGCCAGAGCTCCATCTCCGCCACCTCGAAGACGTCGAGGATGCGCATCGCGACTGCGTCCGTCCTCTGGTTCGTCAGATGGCGGCGCACTCGCGCCCGAAGCCTTTCGTTGGTCTGCCCGACGTAGATCGGCTCACCCTCATAGTCGTAGAACGCGTAGCAGCCCCACTGGGCGTCGGACCACTTCCTGCCCTGAGGGTCCTCTGCTCCAAGGGCTCCGCTGAGCAAGTCCCGGAAGTCTTGGACCTGGGGAGCAGGCAGCGCAGAGCGCTTCGGGCCGGAACGCTTCGTCATGCGATGCAATCCTCAAAGCTGTCAGAAATCAGATGGTCGGACCGAGGGAGACTAGCTCTTCCGTATACGCATTGACCCGGGGACTGCTCGCACTGCCTGCCATGGGCAGCCGCGACCACGGTGGACGTCCATGCTCGGCCACGGCGTAGCAGCCGTAGCCGGGTTGTCTACTGAAGGACTGCGGCTCGCTGCGGCGGAACCGACTTGTGGCCCCCGGCGCCTGATAGCAGCGGCTGGAGATAGTTCTCCGTGAGCCAGGCCACCGCGTCGACGCAGACCGCGTCTCCGAAGCCCATGATGGCCTGGTTGCGTTTGGCGGGGAGGGTGTATCCAGGGGCGCCCATGAGCTTGGCGTACTCCTGGGCCGTCATCCAGCGCACGCGCATCCGCTTGCCCTTCTGCATGCGCACGACAGCTTGCTTAGAGGAGCCGCCGCGGGCGGTGCGCAGGCAGCCTGCCACGTCGTCTTCGCGGATCTCCCAGGCGGGGACGCCGTTTCGGGTGCGGCGGTAGGCCGTGCGGTAGGAGGGCTCGGGTTCGCTGCTGAGCTTCTCGACGCGGGCCTTGTTGAGGTCGGAGAGCTGGTTCTCGAAGTGGGTGACTCGGTTGCCGTCCCACCAATCGACCTCGTCGTCAGGGTCGACGAGGTCTGTCCAGCCCGTGGTGCGCAGGGCAGGGGGTTCGTGGAGGCGGGAGCGGTAGGTCGTCAGGCCTTTGTCGTCGAGGACGCGGTCGAGCCAGGAGGGGCGGAGCGCGGTGTCCCGGCGATCGTCGACGGCGAGCTTGGTCAGTTCCTCGCGTCCGGCGACGACGAAGAGACGCGGTCGGGACTGGGGGACGAAGCGGCGGCCGTCCAGGGTGACCACGTCAGCCCAGTAGCCGAGGGCGTTCAGTCGCTCGATGGCGGCCTTCATATCGGCGCCGTTGTGGCTGGTGGCGAAGCCGTTGACGTTCTCCAGCGCGATCACGGCGGGCTTCTTGCCGTCGCGCTCGCCCATGGCTTCGATCACGTCGGTGAAGTCCCAGAACGTGCTGGAATGCTTGCCCGCGAGGCCTGAGCGGCCCCCTGCGAGTGAGAGGTCTGTGCAGGGGAAGGACGCCCAGGCGAGGTCTACGGGGCCTGGGGCCAGCTCGGAGCGGATGTCGCTCGCGATCTCCCGGATGTCCCGTAGGACGTAGTGCCCGTCGGGGTCGGCGAAGTGCCTCTTGTACATGTCGTGCTTCTGGGCGTCCAGGTCGTTCGCCCAGGTGACCTTGAATCCTCCGGCGTGCTCCAGCCCCAGGCGGGCGAGGCCGATTCCGGCGAAGAATTCGGCGACCTCGAAAGGCGCCGACGCGGTGTCGGAGGCAGCGGAGTCAAGATCAGACGGGAGCTCTGTGGTCACCCGGCGATGGTACGGGAGGGCTCCGACAATCACGGTTTTGCGGACGGTTTTCAGGAGTCTCCTGGGACGGAGGCGTCGCGCCCGCACTACGGTGTGGACATGGATGGGGACGAGTCCGAGGCCGTTGAGAAGGGCACGATGGCCGAGAGGGGATCCTGGGCCTCCTCCGACGCCGTGCGGGCCAGCATGCAGGCGAACAAGAGCCGTGACACCAAGCCGGAGCTGGCCCTGCGCCGGGCGGTGCACGCACGCGGGCTGCGCTATCGGGTCGCCGCCCGCCCCATCAAGGAACTGCGCCGCACCGCCGACCTGGTGTTCACCAAGGCGCGGGTCGCCGTCTTCCTCGACGGATGTTTCTGGCACGGCTGTCCAGAGCACCACACCGTCGCCGTCCGCAACGGCGGCTACTGGGCGTCGAAGGTGGAGCGCAACCGTACGCGTGACGTGGACACGGACCAGCGGCTTGCGGAGGCGGGCTGGGCGGTCGTACGGGTATGGGAGCACGAGGACCCGATTCAGGCGGCGGCCCGGGTCGAGAAGACCGTCGCCGAGGCGAGGCGGGCGCAGCAGAGGGGCCCCGCGCTTCCGTCGGACGGCTCGAAGAGCGACTGATCGGCGGGATCAGCGCCTGCGCTGCTGATGCGGCACGGTCCGTCGCCGCAGGCCGGGCGCGCTGAAGTCCGCCGCCGGCTTGAGATCCACGGCCTTCCAGGCGGTCGTGGGCGGCGTGATCAGGGCAGACTGTTCCCAGACGAAGGCGTCGGTGTCTTCGGGTACGACGTCACGCAGTGTTTCCGGAGTGAGGCAGAGCACCTCCCCGACGTGGGCGGGGCCGAGCACGGCTGCGGTGAACGCAGAGGAATGGAAGACGACCTGCACGAGGCGCCACGTGCCGCGGCGGCGCTGAGCGGTCTCGTATTCGTGACGGGTGAGGTGGAAGCTTCCCCGCGTCTGCGGCCCGACCCCTTTCACCTCGATCTGTGCGGTGGGCGGATCACACACTTCGATGTCGTAGCCATAGGCGTCGGAGATCAGGGAGACCTGCACGGCCTCGCGGCCTGCTTGGCGCAGAGCGGAGAGGACCGCCGCCTCGGCCGCCGCTCCCAGACGTTCGCGCCAGGCGTCCTCGTCTGCCCGGCGCTGTTGGGCGGCGGCGTCGAGCAGCAGCGCGTCCAGCTCCGGCTCCAGCCAGGCGAGTGTCTTGAGGTCAGCGGCGGGAACGTAGTCGCGGACGACGGTCGCGGAGCGGACGGCCAAGGGCAGCCAGGGCGGGGGAGCGGCTGCCAGCAGTACCCGTGCCGTCGCCTGAAGGGCGCTCGACTCCAGCCCGGCGAGCATCTGCAGCTGTTCCGACGGCTGTATTCCCGTCTCTGTCTCTGTGGCGAGACCGTGCCGGGCGAGGGCGTGAGCCGTAGCACGCAGGTTCAGCGAGCGAGCCCAGTAGGGAGCCTGATCGGCGGCCGCTGCCGCCCAGGACGCGGCGTCGGCCCGTGGTGAACGGATCGCGGCATGCGCCAGGAGCAGCACGCCGAAGGCCAGGCCATGGCTGGGCAGCAGCGTCATGACCGGCGCTGCAACGCTCGCAGGAGCGCCGTCGCGTCGTCGTCCACGACGGCCGGCACGCTCTCGTCGGTGTCGGGTTCGGGCAGCGCGGCCGTCACCAGGCCGGGGTCGTTCATCAGCTGCGACAGGACGACGATCTTTTCGCGCAGTCTGTTGCTGACCGTCTCGTCGACGCTGTCCTGGCTGAGCAGAAGCGTGAAGCGGGTGACGATGTCCTCGCGTAGCCCGAGACGGTGGATGCGGTCCTGGCTCTGCAGGTAGTGACCGGCGTTGAAGGTGCGGTCGAGGTACACGGCGTGATGACACCAGTGGTGCAGGCTGACGCCCTCGCCGCAAGCGGCGGGGTTCGCCAGGAGCACATGGCAGTCGGGATCGTTGCGGAAGCGGTCGAACTCAGCGTCCCGGGTCAGCGCACCGGACGGCGCGCCGTCGGCGGGGCGTACCCCGCCGTGTACGACTGCCGGGCTGAAGCCCTTCAGCACAGCGCTCAGCAGCTTCAGGTTCCGCACGAAGGTCGACCAGACGAGCACCTTCTCGCCGCGGGCGGCCGCATCCTCCACGATCTGCCGGACCCTGCGGTACTTCCACGGGGACTCGTATTCGGCGTACTGGCGCAGCAGGTCGGATAGCGCTTCGTCGCCGCGCAGTTCCAGCGGTGGGTGCGCAAACTCGGACTGGTCGTGTTCATCAGAGCCGGCGACCAGCAGCGTCGGGTTCGTTGCTGCCTCCAGCAGATACATCATGATCCGCCCGAGCCTTGTGAAGTCGCGCCGGTCCTTCGTCGCAAGCGAGAACTCGCCCCGGTAGCGGCCCTCCAGCGCTTCGTAGATCGCCCGCTGGATGCGCCCCATCGGCTCGGCGACGATCTCGAACTCGGTGGGAGGCAGCCCCAGCCGGGACTTAGGGGTGCGGACGAAGTACCGGTGGATGGCGGCACTGGTCTCGGCTACGACGTCGGGGTCCCGTCCGTTCGCCTCGGTGTACGCGCCGCGTGGCAGGATCTTGCGGTCTTGGCCTGGATAAAGGAAGCGCATGGGCGCCACCAGGTCGTTCGCTCCCTGGGGCGCGGGGGTGCCGGTGAGGACGTCACGCCGGCGGGCGGCGAAGGCGAGGTCGAGCACGGCCCGGCCGTGCACCCCGGCCTCGCCCTTTTTGATGCGATGCGCTTCGTCGAGCACGACCTGGGTCGGGCGGCGGCTGACATAGGCGCGGATGCGGTCGTAATCCGAGGCCACCCGGTTGTAGTTGGTGACCAGGATGTCCAGATCGTCCCGCAGCAGGGTGCGCGGTCCGGTGTGGACCTCCAGCACCGGCGCCGGGTTCAGACACGCGGCCGCGTCCTCCTTCCAGGCCTGGAAGGCGGCGATCGGGCCGATCACCAGAAGCTGTTCGACGTCTCCGCGCGCCCGGCTCAACGCGAACCCGGCCAGCGCCACGGTCGTCTTGCCCGCGCCGGGCACCGAGAAGTCGGCTCCGTGCGGAAGGCTCGTCAACCGAGCCAGGTTCTCCAGCTGGAACGGCTTCAGTAGACGTTGGAATCCCGTCGCGGCGAGCTCGGCCGCCAGTGCGTCCAGGTTCACGACGGACGCGTCCCCCAGGACCCTGTCCCGCTTCCTGCGGTCCTCGGCGAGCGCGCGCAGCTGCCGACCGAGTTCGTCGCCGAACTCGATCGGCTGGCGAAAGCGCCGCCGAGCGTCCGCGACGGCCTCCAGCTCTGCGAAGAAGACGTCGACCCGGGCTTCGATCACGTCGTGCGAGCCGCCGACGACGCCGCGCTGCAACGCCTCCTGCAACAGCGCCCACGCGCCGGGGTTCGCTCCGTCATGCCGGCGCAGGACGACGACCGGACGGTCGTGCAGCTCCAGCTCGGCAGAGATCACGAGTTCTCCCGGAGCTCCGCGACGAGCTTCGCGATCCGGTTGATCTCGCTCTGGAACGCCTCCTCGTCCCACGCCGAGTGGGCGCGGCTCTTTCCGAGCAGCGACGGGATGCGCTCGAGCTCCCTGAACGCCTTGTCCGCCCGCTGGAACGGCGCATCCACCGTGTTCTGCTCGCGGTTGCGCTCCTCCGCCTCGCGGGCGGCGGCGTTGACCGCGCCGGACAGACTGCCCAACACGCTCTTCATGGGAACGGAGGAGCCGTCGGGCAGCTGCACGACGGCTTCAGGACGCCGGGTGATGACGAGACTGAGCACGTCCTCGACCACCGACTCATGGGAGCCGTCCTCTCCCATGAAATCGCTCAGCGGATCGCTCTCGTCGGTCGCTGACTCGGCGCTCTTCGCCGTGGCGAGAACCCCCTCGAGGGCCGACTCGCCCAGGAGCTCCCGCTCGACCAGCGTCTCGGCGTCCTCGCACCGCAGATGCCTCAGCTGACGGTAGTTGGCGCCCGAGAGTATGCCCAGGAAGTAGCTCTTCTTGACGCTCTCGGCCTCGTCGCGGGGCTTGTTGCGGATGTGCTTCGCCAACTCCTCGAAAGCCGACTCGTTGTCGGTGAAGTCGATGGGCAGACGCGTGCCCTGGGACTGGTTCACCAACTGGTGCACCAGCAGGAGCTTTTCGTACTGCATCCGCACATCCCCGGCCTTGCGGTGCATGCGCTGGGCGGTCTGGTCCCAGTCACGACCTGACAGCTCGTAGAGCTCCTCGATCATCATCGCCTCGTTGATCCAGGAGTAGTCCTCCCGGAAGTCCCGCGCGACCTGGAGCTCGGCCTCCAGGACCAGGATCTCCTCGGGAGTCGCGTCGGCGGGCAGCACGAGGCAGCGCACGTAGCCGAACTGCTGGTGACCTTCACGGCGAAGTGTGCGCAGTGCGGCGGTCCGGCGGTTTCCGTTGATCAGCACGCCGTCGGCCGTGACGATCGCGGGCTCTTTCTGGCCGCGCGCCAGGAGGTCCTCCTTCAGCTCGTCGAACTTCGACTGACCGGACAGGATGAGGAACTGCACCTCCTGCGCGGGCGAACCGAGGGGGTCGGAGGTGAACAGGTCATCTTGACCGCGCTGTTGCGCCTCACGCTGCTGCTCCGCCTTCGTGCGGTGGTTCTGCGTCGAGAAGCGAACCCATTCGGTGTCGAGCTCAACGAGGGGCATGCTCTTGTTCGTTCGGGGCCAAGCCGACAACGGGACGTGCCCTTCCGGCTGACGCGCGGCCAGGAAGGAACGACGGTCGGGGTCTCCCAGGGGAATGCTCACAGCTCAGCTCCTGAACGCAGTGACTTGGGCGGGGCCGAACCGCGAGGTGATGACCGTGCGCTTGGTATCGCGCTCGCCGTTCTGGAACCCCACGTGACCAGTGAAGAAAGGGGCCTTCTCCGCGGGGATGCCGAAGGCGCCGAGCAGCAGTTCGGGGAACCGTCGCCGGGTCGCGCCGTCCCAGTTCCACGACGACCCCTGAGGCGCGTGGTCCGGCATCACGTAGACGCAGGGAGGCGGCACACTCTGGCCGCCGAAGTCCGCGGCATACTCCGACTTCGGGCAGCGTCGACCGGCGGTCCCGCACAGACCGCTCTGGAAGATCACTCCGTCCAGCATCCTGCGCGGATCCTCGAAGAACACCTTGCGCAGCCGGCCGACGCCCTTGACCACGTCGCTGCCGGGGTTGCGCGTCATGCCGTCGCTGACCCACCAGAGGTAGGCCTCCTGCGCCCAGTCCGGGACCGCCCAGTTCACGCTGCTGTGCACGCCGTCCGGGGCGCCCTTCTGGATGATCGCCACGTTCCCGAGCCCCTTGACGGCCAGCCGATAGACGGTGTCGTCGCCCTGCTTCGGCACCTCCAACGCCGTGGCGACGCCCCTGTTCACGAGCCCCTGCAACATCGTCGTCACGAACTCGCGTCGGCCGCCGCCGCCCCCGGCGCTTTTACGACCCCGGATCTGCTCGATGGCGGCGGGCAGGGCGCCTGCGAACTCCTGCTGGCTCAGCCCATGGCTGGCGAGCAGGTCGGGATGCGCTCCAAGGTTCTCGATGAGGCGGACCACAGAGCCCACCACGGCGGCCGGCGGCACTCCCGCATGGCGGCAGGGCGCGGCGTTGTCGGTCTCCATACAGCTCAACCCCCTGTTCGTCTCGGCCGCGGCGTCTCAAGAGAGTCACCGCGGCCGTTGCACACTCGCAGGCATACGAACGGGCCTGCGTCCCCATTGTTGCGTCCTTACGCTCGGCGCGATGGACTTTCTTGATCAAGCGTCAGCGACCTGACCGGCAAGCGACCTGACCGGCAAGCGGCCTGACCGGCGCTGCGCATGCGCGGCTAAGTTGGCCGCCATGAATTCCACCCCCCAGGGCGGCCCCCAGATCCCGCGGCCCCTCACCGGCAAGGTCGTAGTGGTCACCGGGGCCGCGCGAGGTCAAGGTGCTGCTGAGGCCCGGGCTCTCGCTCAGGCCGGGGCGGAGGTGATCGCCACCGACATCCGGCCCGAAGGCGATTGCCGTCGGCTCGACGTCGCGAGTGAGGACGACTGGGCCGGGCTCGCCGCCGAACTGAGCGAGACGTACGGGCAGGTTCACGGGCTGGTCAACAACGCGGGTGTCATCCACCGGGCCCGGCTCGGGGAGGTGCGCGCGGAGGACTTCGGGCGGGTGCACGCGGTGAACGCCACCGGGCCGCTGCTCGGCATTCAATGCCTCTCGCCGTTGATGCCGCCGGGCTCGTCCATCGTCAACGTGGGATCGTCCACCGCGTACACCGGCTACTACCCGGTGGCCTACACCGCCAGCAAGTGGGCGCTGCGGGGCGTCTCGAAGATCGCGGCCACGGAGTTGGGGCCGCGGGGGATACGGGTCAACACGGTGCACCCCGGCTACATCGAGACGGAGATGACCGCCGCGGCGACCCCGGCATTCCGTGAGACCACCATCCGCGAGACGCCTCTGGGGCGCAGCGGCACCGTCGACGACGTCGCGCCCCTCGTCGTCTTCCTTCTCAGCGACGCGTCCTCCTTCATCACGGGAGCGGAGATCCCCGTCGACGGGGGCTTCAGCGCGCACGGCGGCGTGAAGTCCATCTCGGACGCGTTGCGGCCCGACGGGCCGAGCGCCGGCTGAGCGGTCCGTCGGCTGCGCAGTCCGTCGACTGAGGCGTGGTCGGCGGGCGGGCGGTGCTACGCGCTCGCCCCGTGGCACGCCTCGTAGCTGTTCCCCGACCCGCACCAGCAAGCCGCCCCCCGTTCCGGCGGCCAGTTCACGGCCCTGCCCCTTGCTGCCAAGGTCGTCGCGTACTGGGGGAGGAGGTCGGTGTCGGCCGGGGTGGTGCCCTCGGAGGCCGCGAAGGCCTCGTAGGAGGGGACCGTGCCCGTCACGATGCCGAGGTTGGCCGTGCCGGAGGCGGCGAGTTCGCGCAGGGACGCCTCTATCGTCGCCAGGTGCTCGTCGTGCGAGGGGTACTCGTCCGACAGCGTCGGGTACGCCCCCACCAGTTCCGCCAGCTCCCCCGTGGGCCAGTGCAGGACCGCCACCGGGAACGGGCGGGACAGCTCCTCCCGGTACGCGCCGAGCTCGGCGCGCAGGCGGGAGATCTCCGCCTGCAGTTCGGCCGGGTTGTCCGAGCCCAGGGACCAGACGCGCTTGGGGTCGTGCAGCTCGTCGAGGGGGACGGGGGAGGAGTGGAGGGTGTCGGCCAGCACGTCCCAGTCGTCGTGGGCGGCTCCCAGCATGCGGCGTACGCGGTGGCGGCCGAAGAGCAGGGGGTGCGAGGAGTGCGGCGGGGGTTCCGGGACGTCCGCCAGGAGCAGGGTGACGCCCTCGGTGAACGTCTTCTGCGCGGCCTCCAGCTCGTCGTGGGACTCCAGCGACTCCGCGACGATCACCCAGGGGGCCGGGTCGCGGGGGGCGGCGGCGCGGATGCCGTCGATGATCGCTCTGGCCTCGGCCTCGTGACCGTACTCCCACAGGTTGGAGGCCTTCAGGGCGCGGATCAGGTGGGGGCTCTCCAGGTTCTCCGGACCCTCCGAGGAGGACAGGAGCCGGTCGTACAGGGTCGTCGCGGCGGGGCGGTCGCCGGCCAGTTCCAGGTGTGCCGCGGCCTGCAGCAGCAGGGCTTCCGCGTCCTCGGGATACAGGCCGGCGGTCCGCTCCAGGCGTGCCGCTTCGGCGGTGTGGTCGACGTTCTCGGCAGGCGTGTCGGGGCGCATGGGTGACACCGTAGCGCCGCCCGGCGACAAAGGAGAGATACCTGCAGGCCAGCGACCACATCGCCGCCCCGCCCACCCGGAAGCCGTGTCGGACGTCCCTAGATCGTCACCCCGTCCACCTGGAGGGTCTGCACCGCGCCCGCCGCGAACGGCACGCTGATCGACTTGCCGCTCAGGTGCGTGTCCGAGTGGGACGTGTAGAGGTCGCCGGAGCCGCTGGTCACCGTGTTCCAGCGGGGGACCAGTCCTCCCGATCCGCCGCTCACCGTGGTGAAGCGGGACAGGTCGAAGGTGAGCGTCTGGGCCGACGACGACGTGTTCGCCGCGACGATCACCAGGCGCTTCGCCGTCCTGTCGATGGCGGCCGCCGCGTAGCTCACGCCCGTGTCGAGGATCGTCATGCCGGGCCGTATGTGGCGGCTGAACTGGGCCATCACGTAGTACTTCGTGGTGACCGCGCCGGCCGCCAGGGTGTCCGGGTCGTACCGGATCATCGCCCAGCCCGCCGACGGGTCCATGACCTGCCAGTAGACCCAGGCCGTCGGGTGCAGCCAGCGGAAGTCGTAGAGCAGGTTGCTCGCCATCGTGAGGCCGGTGCCGTCCTTGTCGCCGGTCTCGGAGTTCCACAGCGCCTTCTTGGCCGTCGTCACGACGTCCGTGTACAGCAGGTCGCGGCGGCCGCCGGAGCCCTGGTAGCCGTGGACGTTGACCCGGTTCACGTACCCCTTCGTCGTCGCGGAGAAGGAGTTCCAGGTGGTGCGGGCCAGGTCGTAGCTCGTCTCGTCCGAGGCCGAGATCTTCGTCGCCGTCAGACCCCGCGAGTCCAGTTCGCTGCGCATGTACGGAAGGACGGCGGCCTGGACGGTCGCGTCCATGTGGCAGCCCTCCTGCGTCCCGGTCGCCGTCCACCAGGACGAGGACGGTTCGTTGAAGGGGTCCACCGTCGCGAAGTTCACGCCCCAGTTGTTCTTCGCGCGCAGGGCCACCGCCGCGAGGTGGGAGGCGTGCTGCCGGTAGTTCCAGGACTGGAGGTTGTTGCCGCCGCCCGCCGCGCCCGACGGGTTGTGGTTCAGACACATCCACCACATGGGGGAGTTGGCGAACAGCTCGGACGTCGCGCCGCGCGACACGGCCTTCTGCAGCATCGCGCGCTGGTTGGCGTCCGCCGTCCAGTCCCAGGCCGAGGACGCCGGGTCCTCGTTGTTCCAGTCCTGCCAGTAGCCCTCGATCTGCTTGAACCCGGGGATGTTGGGGGACACCGCCATCGAAGCGCCGCCCACGGTGTTCCAGCTGCAGGCCCCCAGGTTGTAGCGGGCGATGTTGAGGCCGAGGCCGGGCAGGGTGCTGCCGTTGTAGGACACCGACTTGGTCGTGAAGAAGATGTCGGCGAAGTCGTCCCGGGCGCCGAAGACGTTCGCCCACCAGGCCAGGGAGGTCCCCCAGCCCTCCCAGGCGCCGTAGGTCGTCGAGGGGTTGACGGCGATCGTGGAGTCGGCGCGGGCGGTGCCCGTCGCGAGGGTGCTTCCGAGGAGCGCGCCGCCCGTGGCCGCCAGCAGTGTTCTGCGTCGGATCATGACTTCTCCGCTTCATGACAGCGATCGACCGCCGGTCGTCCCCGCCGGCGTCGTCGGAGTGCGTCAGTGCGTCAATGCGTGAATGCGTGAATGCGTCACGAAGCATCGGGTGTGGTCCGTGGAGTTGTCGAGAGTTCTGACAGCCCTTTCTCAAACCTGTGGAGAAAGGGGCGGAATGGGTTCGAGGGGACGAACGGGCGGGGCGGGAACGGTCCGTGTATGTACGGGTCTGGAGACCTTGTCCCCCTCCCCTTATCGTGCCCGCGTGCGGACTTCCCCCGGGCAGCGGACCCCCCTCGGCCGGCGCGTCGCCCTCGGCCGGCGCGTCCCCGTCGTTCGGCACGGCACCCGGCGGCGGCGCGCCCGGTGCCGGCGGGTGCTGTGGACCGGCGCCGAACTCCTCGTCACCGCCGGGGTGCTGGTGCTCCTCCTCGTCGTCCACCAGCTGTGGTGGACCAACCGGGAGGCGAGGGCCGGGGCCGAGCGCGGGGTGGCGGCCCTGGAACGGGAGTGGGGGAGCGGTGCGGCGGACGGTCCGCAGGGCGCCGCCGGCGACGGCGGCCCGGGCGCCGACACCGCCGCCGGCGACCCGTCCGCCGGCGACGGAGGCGGCGCCGACGGAGGTACCGGCTCGTCGGCAGGGGGCGACGCGGGGAGCGGCGTCCCGCGCGCCTCCCAGGCCTACGCCGTCCTGCGCATCCCCCGGCTCGGCCTCCGGGTGCCGGTCGCCGAAGGCACCAGCAAGCGGAAGGTCCTCGACAAGGGGTACGCGGGTCACTACAGCGGCAGTCAACAACCCGGGCAGCAGGGCAACTTCGCGGTGGCGGCGCACCGCAACACACACGGTGAGCCCTTCCGGTACCTCAACCGCCTGGGGAAGGGCGACAAGGTGGAGGTGGAGACCCGCGACGCCACCTACACCTACCTCGTCGACAAGGTCCTGCCGCAGACCTCACCCCGCGACTCGGGCGTCATCGGGCCCGTGCCCCGCTCCCTCGCCAAGCCCGGCCACGGCTACGGCGTCCCCGGCCGCTACCTCACCCTGACCACCTGCACGCCCGAGTACACCTCCCGGTACCGGCTGGTCGTGTGGGGCGTCCTGGTCGCCGCGCAGCCCCGCGGACAGGACGCCGTCGCGCCTGCGCTCCCGTAGCTCGCGGCGCTCTCTGCGGGCCCCGCAGACGACGAAGGTGACGCTGATCAGCAGCGCCCACGAGACCCACTTGGAGAGGGCGACGGGCTCCCAGCCGTCGAGCTGGTACGGGTAGGTCCAGGCGCCCAGGTAGGTGGCGATGTTCTCGGCGAGCCAGAGGAAGAAGCCGATCAGCGTGAAGGCGAGCGCCAGCGGCATCCGGTGCCGCAGCCTGCCGACCGTGAAGTGCGCCCACGTGCCCGCCGTGGCGGCCAGCAGCAGCGCGCCGAGCGGCAGCCGCAGGTCCGGCAGCCAGTGGTGGGTCAGGAAGTTCACGTACAGGCCGACGGCGAGCACGGCGGTCGAGCGGGGTCGGTAGCGGGTCAGCGACAGGTCGAGCAGCCGCCAGGACCGGCAGACGTAGCTGCCCACGGCCGCGTACATGAAGCCGCCGTACAACGGCACTCCGGCGATCTTGGTGAGGCCGGGCTCGGGGTAGCTCCACGAACCCACCCGCACCTTCACCAGCTCGAAGGCGAGCCCCAGGACATGGCAGACGGCCACCACCGCCACCTCCCGCCGGGACTCCCAGCCAAGGAGCCACGCGCCCGCGGTGAGCAGCACGCCGTAGGCGAGGAGGAGGTCGTAGCGGGCCACCGGGAGGACCGGGAGCAGCCGGGAGACGGCCATGCCGCCGAGCAGCGCGACCGCGAAGGCGCAGCAGCGCGCCTGGACCCAGCCGAAGCGGGTCAGCTGGCCGGCGAACCTCCCGACGGCGCCGGCCACCCTCTCGTGCATGTCGTGCATGTGGTGCAGGTGCATGGTCATGTAGAGCCGCAGGGCGGGGTGTGCGGTTGCGGACCGCGCCGCGGTGCTCCCTTCCGGGGCTGCTACGCACCCTCCTCGAGCGCTTCTCGGACGGCGGTCAGGACGGCGTCCGTGTCGGCGCCGAGGGCGCGGGCGGATGCGGTGAAGTCTCGTGCCAGCGTCGCCAGTTGCTCGGGATCGGGGCGGCCCGGACGGGGCCGGGGAGCCGCCACCCGGGAGCCGGCGCCGCGCCGGGTGCGGATCAGCTCGGCGGCCTCCAGTTCCCGGTAGGCGCGGGCCACCGTCCCCGGCGCCAGACCCAGGTCGGCGGCGAGCTGGCGCACGGTCGGCAGCCGCTCGCCCTCCGTCAGCCGGCCGGTGACGATCAGCGCGGCGAGCTGGGAGCGGATCTGGTCGTACGGGGGCACCTGGCTGGTGGTGTCGACGCGTACCGCGGGCTCACTCATCGCCGACGGCCCGGGGTGCGACGACGGTGAACAGGCACCAGCCCAGACTGAACAGGGCCAGCAGCCCCAGGGGGTAGATCACCAGCGCGGTGACGTTGCCCAGCATGCCGGCGCAGGTGGTGTACGACAGCACCCGGCCGATCATGCCGAGGACGATCAGCAGCTGGCTGGAGACCAGCAGCCCCCAGGCGCCGGTGATCGCCCAGCTGCGGTCGTGGCGCCGCAGGTTGTCGCCGGGGCGGTGGGCTATGCGCCGCAGCGCCCAGACGCAGGCGGCGGTGCCGAGGGCGAGGGCGGCGAGGGCGGGGGCCGCGTAGTGGACGCCGGGCCAGGGGCCCAGGAGCCGGGGTCTGCCGGTGGCGCAGGTGACGGTGAGGGTGCGGCCGGCCCGGCCCTGGGCGTCGGGGGAGGCCATGAGGGTCCCGATCGTCAGCAGGACGGTGATGCAGGCCGCCTCGAAGACCAGCAGCGGCGCCATCCGGGGCGGGACGTGGTCCCGGACCCGACGCGGGGCGAGGGCGGCGGTGCGGACCGCTTCGAGGGGCGCGGGGGTGAGGGAGTCGCCGAGCAGGACCCCGCCGACGGCGCACAGCCCGAAAGCGGTGACCGCGCTGAGGAAGCGCATGGCGAGGTCGTCGCTGTCCATGGCCGCCAGCGGCTGTGCGACGACGACGCCCAGGGTCAGTCCGGCCCAGCGGGCGCAGAGGTCGGCGCGCGCCAGTAGTCGCTCGGGCGTGACGGTGTCGAGCATGGCGGGCCCCCGGTCGTACTTGTATCAAGTGGTGAGTACAAGATGCCGCGAGACCGAATCTTGTGTCAATCGCCTGATACAAGTTGCCTCACCGGCGAGTTCGACGAGTTCGCTGCGCCTGCTGCGCCTGCTGCGCCTGCTGCGCCTGCTGCGCCTGCTGCGCCTGCTGCGCCTGCTGCGCCCGCGTGTCCAGCCGGGTGCGGTTGCGGCTCAGGTGGCCGGCCCCCGGCCACGGCTCCGCCCCGGCCTCCGCGCTCCGCCCCCCTGCCTCCGCGCTCCGCCCCCCTGCCTCCGCGCTCCGCCCCCCGGCCTCCGCGCTCCGCCCCCCGGCCTCCGCGCTCCGCCCCCCGGCCTCCGCGCTCCGCCCCCGGTTTCCGGCCCGGCCCCGGAACCATCGCGGGGTTTCGGACGTCCTCCTGGGAGCAGGGGAGGAGAGGCATGCCGCACAACCGGTTCGACGCGCGTCGCGCCGCCATGCCCTTCCTGCTCCTCCTGGTCCTCGACGTCCTGCTCCTGGACTCCGGCAGTCTCACGGCCGCCGTCGCCTTCGCCGCGACCGCCGCCGCGTCCTCCGCGCTCACCGTCTGCACGGTCGTCGCCGCGCGCAGCGCACCTCGCGTGCCGCCCACCCGGGTGCGCACGGCGATCAGGGACCGGGCGCGGCGCACGGCCTTCCTGCCGCAACGCGATCCGGACGCGTCCGGCCGGCCCCGCCCCCGAGCGCCCGGTCACGCCCTCCCGGCGACCGCCGCGTAGGGCACGTCCGACGTCGTCCTCGTGACCCCGCGCGGGTCGTCATGCCGCCAACCCCGTTGTCCCGGCACGACGAGACCCCCGGAGGGCTCCTCACCCATGTCCGTTTTCGCCAGCCTGGTCGAGCACCTCGCCGACCTGCTCCAGCCCCTGTTCGGCGCCGCCGCCGCGGCCGCCGCGATCGTCCTGTTCACCGCGCTCGTCCGGCTCCTCGTCCACCCGCTGTCCCGGGCGGCCGCCCGCGGGCAGAAGGCCCGCACCGCCCTGCAGCCGAGGATCGCCGAACTGCGCAGCAAGCACGCCAAAAACCCCGAACGGCTCCAGAAGGCCGTGCTGGAACTGCACGCCGCGGAAAAGGTGTCGCCGCTCTCCGGCTGCCTGCCGAGCCTGCTCCAGGCTCCCGCGTTCGTCGTGCTCTACCACCTCTTCTCCAGCACCTCCGTCGGCGGTGAGAGCAACGGGCTGCTCGGCCACCGACTGTTCGCCGCGCCCCTCGGCGACCACTGGGCGGACGCACTCTCCCGGGGCGGCCCGGTCGGCGGGGCCGGGCTGGTCTACCTCGCGCTGTTCACCGTCGTGGCCGTGGTCGCCACCTTCAACTACCTGCGCGCCAAGCGGATGCCGCTGCCCGTGACCGGGGGCCAGGACGTGCCCGGCGCCGGCGCCCTCACCAAGGTCATGCCCTTCATGTCGTTCTTCACCCTGGTCACGGTGGCGGTCGTCCCGCTGGCCGCCGCGCTGTACGTGATCACGTCGACGACGTGGAGCGCGGTCGAACGGGCCGTCCTCTACCGATGACCGTCCGCGCGTACGTCCGGTGACGGTCCAGTACGTGAACCGGGTATTGCGGAGCGGACGCGGAGCTTGGACGATCGACCAGTCCTCCGATGGCTGCACCCGTCGGAGGGCGCCCGCGATCCAGGGAGACGATCATCATGAAGTTGCTGCGAGTCGGTGCGAAGGGAACGGAGCGTCCCGCGCTGCTCGACTCCGAGGGGGTCCTGCGGGACCTCTCCGGGGTCGTCCAGGACATCGACGGGGCGCTGCTCGCCGACGACGCGGCGCTCGGCCGGGTCCGGGCCGCCGCCGAGTCCGGGGCCCTGCCGGCGCTGGACGCCGCCGGGTTGCGGATCGGGCCGCCGCTGGCACGGATCGGCAAGATCGTGTGCATCGGGCTGAACTACCACGACCACGCCCGGGAGACCGGGGCCGAGCCGCCCGCCGAGCCCGTGATCTTCTTCAAGGCGACGGACACCGTCGTCGGGCCGCACGACACCGTGCTGATCCCGCGCGGGTCCGTCAAGACCGACTGGGAGGTGGAGCTGGCCGTCGTCGTCGGGCGTACGGCCCGCTACCTGGAGTCCGCCGAGGAGGGGCTCGCGCACGTCGCCGGGTACGCGGTGGCGCACGACGTGTCCGAGCGGGAGTTCCAGATCGAGCGCGGCGGGACCTGGGACAAGGGCAAGAACTGCGAGACGTTCAACCCGCTGGGGCCGTGGCTGGTGACGGCAGACGAGATCGCCGACCCGCAGGACCTCTCCCTGAGGCTCTGGGTCAACGGGGAGCTGAAGCAGGACGGCACGACGGCCGAGCAGATCTTCGCCGTCGGGGAGGTCGTGCGGTACGTCAGCCAGTTCATGACGCTGTACCCCGGGGACGTGATCAACACGGGGACGCCGGCCGGGGTGGCCCTCGGGGCGCCCGACCCGAAGCCGTTCCTGCGGCGCGGGGACGTGGTGGAACTGGAGATCTCGGGGCTGGGGCGGCAGCGGCAGGTGTTCGCCGTCGCGTAGCGCTCCGCTGGGTCGGTGGGGGACTGCCGGGCCGGAGCGGGGGTCGGGGGTGCGGTTGTTCGTCGGGTGCGGGTGCGGGTGGGGAGGCGGGTGAGGGGCGGCTGGTCGCGCAGTTCCCCGCACCCCCGGGGGGTGGTTCGGCCGTGGATGTCACGGGCGCTCGCGTCCCTGGGGGCTTCCTGGGCGGGGGCACGGGGCCCGTGTTCTGGCCCGTTCCGCCCCCTCCCCGCGGCCGGCTACAGGTATTTCTCCAGGAACTGTTCCAGGGCTGCCACCACGAAGCGGTGGTCCTCGAGTTGGGGGAGGCCCGAGACCGTCACCGCGCCGACGACGCCCACGCCCTCGACGTTGATCGGGAAGGAGCCGCCGTGGGCCGCGTAGGCGTCCGGGTCGAGGCGGGAGGATTCCTCGAAGGTCGTCCCCCTGGCGCGGAAGCGGGTGCCGACCAGGTACGACGAGGCGCCGAAGCGTTCCACCACCCGGCGCTTGCGGGCGATCCAGGCGTCGTTGTCGGGGGTCGAGCCGGGCAGGGCGGCGTGGAAGAGCTGCTGGCCGGCCCGGTGGATGTCGACGGCCACCGGCGCCTGGCGCTCGCGGGCCAGCTCCACCAGCAGCGAGCCGAGCGCCCACGCGTCGTCGTGGGTGAACTGGCGGAAGACCAGCCGGCGTTCCTGGGTCTGCAGTTCCTCCAGGGTCGGGGTGATCTCCGGAGTGAACTTCGGGGTGATCTCGTGGGTGCCCATTACAGCGTCACCGCCACCTTGTCTCGTGCCGAACGGCGGGCCGCCTCCAGGACGTCGAGGGCGGCGGCCGCCTCGACGGCGGTCACCGGGCCCGGGCCGCCGTCGAGCAGTGCCTTGGTCACCCCAGCGTAGTAGGCCGGGTAGTCGCCGGGGAGGGTCCGTTCGGGGCGTCCGCCGCCGGTCAGCGGGGACTCCCCGGCGCCGACCCGGCCCCACAGCTCCTCCGGTTCCGTGCCCCAGCCGGCCGAGCCGTCGGGCCGCAGGCCCTCGCGCAGCGCGGCTTCCTGCGGGTCCAGGCCGTACTTCACGTATCCCGCCTGCGAGCCCAGCACCCGGAAGCGCGGGCCGAGTTGGGCGGTCGTGGCGGAGACGTGGAGGTGGGAGCGGACACCGTTCGCGTGGGTGAGCGCGATGAACGTGTCGTCGTCGGTCTCCGCGCCCGGCCGGCGGACGTCCGCCTCGGCGTACACGAGGACCGCCGGGCCGAAGAGCACCAGTGCCTGGTCGACGACATGGCTGCCGAGGTCGTAGAGCAGACCTCCGATCTCTGCCGGGTCGCCGGACTCCCGCCAGCCGCCCTTCGGCAGCGGCCGCCACCGCTCGAACCGCGACTCGAAGCGCTGGACGTCGCCCAGTGCGCCCTCGTCCAGCAGCTTGCGCAGGGTCAGGAAGTCGTTGTCCCAGCGACGGTTCTGGAAGACGGAGAGGAGCAGCCCGCGCTCTTCGGCGAGGGCGGCCAGCGCACGGGCCTCGGCCGCCGTGCCCGCGACCGGCTTGTCGACGACGACCGGCAGACCGGCCTCGAGGGCGGCGGTGGCGAGCGGCACGTGCGTCTTGTTCGGGGACGCGACGACCACCAGGTCCAGCTCGCCGGCCCGGGCGAGGAGGTCGTCGGGGCCGGCGACGAGGCGCACGTCCGGGAACTCGGCGCGGGCCTGCTCCTGCCGCTCCGGGTTCGAGGTGACCACCGTGTCGAGCACAAGGCCCTCGGTGGCGGCGATCAGCGGGGCGTGGAAGACGGAGCCCGCGAGGCCGTAGCCGATCAGGCCCACGCGGAGAGGAGTCTCGCCTGTCTTGCGTCCAGTCATGGGCCCTACTTTCGCAACACTGTTGCCAAAGTGCAAGCAGGGAGGAGAATGGCGGCGTGAACAGGACGAACGGCGGCGGCCGCCCGACCGGTGTGAACCTGCCGGGTCTGCGCAGCCACAACACCGCGCTCGTGCTCGACCTGCTGCGCACGGCCGGTCCGGACGGCATCAGCAGACTCGAGCTCGCCGAGCGGACCGGCCTCACCCCGCAGGCCGTCAGCAAGATCACCGCTCGGCTGCGGGAGGAGGGGCTGGCGGCGGAGGCGGGCCGGCGCGCGTCGACCGGCGGCAAGCCGCGCACGGTCCTTCGGCTGGTCCCCGGCGCCGGCCACGCCGTCGGCGTCCACCTCGACCGGGACGAGCTGAGAGCGGTGCTGGTCGATCTCGACGGGACCGTGGTGGGCGAGCGGCGGGTGCCGCTGGACCTGGGCGCGGGCGCGGAGGCGGTGCTGGGGGCGGTCGTCCGGGAGGCCGGACCGCTGGGCCGGGCCGCGGGCGGCACCCTCTTCGGCGTCGGCGTGGCGCTGCCCGGTCCGCTAGACCACACCCACGGGGTCCTGCACCGGATCACCGGTTTCCCCGAGTGGGACGGCTTCCCGCTGCGGGACGCGCTGGCGACGCGGCTGGGGGCGCCGGTCGTCGTCGACAAGGACACCAACGCCGTCGCGCTCGGTCTCGCCGTCGGCGGGGAGCGCGGCACCTTCGCCTGCCTGCACCTGGGCACCGGCCTCGGCGCGGGTCTGGTGATCGGCGGGACCGTGCACCGGGGTGCGCGCACCGGCGCGGGGGAGTTCGGGCACCAGGTCGTCCAGTTGGACGGACCGCCGTGCCCGTGCGGCAACCGGGGGTGCGTCGAGGCGCTGTGCCT
This sequence comes from Streptomyces sp. SAS_272, assembly GCF_052543235.1. Taxonomy (NCBI): domain Bacteria; kingdom Bacillati; phylum Actinomycetota; class Actinomycetes; order Kitasatosporales; family Streptomycetaceae; genus Streptomyces; species Streptomyces sp. SAS_272. The sequence goes on from NZ_JBMNDR010000022.1 coordinate 56,922, forward strand.
GGCCGCCCTCGCCCGGGGGGACGTCGGCGAGGCGGCGCGTGTGCTGGGGGTCGCCGCCGCGAACCTGGCGGGACTGCTCGACATCGACGCCGTCCTGCTGGGCGGCCGGACCGTCGCGGCCGACCCCGAGCCCTTCCTGCGCGGTGTGGCCGCCGTCCTCGACACCCACGCCCGCCGCGAGGGCGCCCCGCAGAACGCCGTGCCGGTGCGGCTCGCCCCCGGCGGCCCGCGCAATGTGGCGGAGGGCGCCGCCCAGCTCCTCCTGGCCCCCGTGTTCGGCCGCGAGGCCGGCTGACCGGAGTTCCCGGGTGCGCCGGGCACGCCCGGGAACTCCGGGTGTGCCGGACAGGTGTGCCGGACGGGTGAGCCGGGAGCCGGGTGAGCCGGTGAGCCGGTGAGCCCGAAGATCCCTGCTCCCGACGCGCCGGCGTCGCCGAGTCCTCGAGCGAGGAGGAATGCGGGGTGCTCGGGCACTCCGACTTGGGACGATCGCCCAGGCAAGGACAGGGGCCGACGACCCTCGGCCGCCGAGGCCGCAAGGGCGCGACGGCTCGCTTCGGGGGTGCGCCGACCATTTGCGTGGCCGACCATGTAAATGAACGCGGCGACCGCCGAGGTGGGCGCGTACCGCAGAGGCGACCACCTCCACCTCTGCATATGCAAATACTTGGCTAGCCACGTGATTGCTGTTACGTTAGTTCCGTGGCTAGCCACACTTTCTCTCGAACCTTCCCCCGCGGAACCGAGGAGACCCCATGGGTGTGCCTTCGGAGGGGGCCGTACTGCCTTGGAGGAGCGACCCCATGTCCCACAAGAACTCTCAGGTGAAGCCTCCGATCAATCAGCGCGTGCTGACCCTCGGCATCACCCCTGACGCGCTTTCGCCGGACGATTTTCCGCCGGGTGTCGCGACGCTCGAGGAACTGGTCGCCATGAGGCAGCGCAGCTGGGCTGCGCTCCAGGCCACAGGCATCGACGGCGAGGCGGGCTATGTCAGCCTGGACCCCGACGAGGCGGAGGCCGAGCTGCGCCGACTGTTCGACGGGCGCTCGTTCGGGGTGGTGCTCGTCGGCGGCGGCATCAAGAATGTCCCGGAGTACACCGTCCTGTTCGAACGGATCGTCAACGTGCTCATCGACCTCCAGCCCGACATCCGGTTGAGCTTCAGCTCACATCCGACGAACGTGCCCGAGGCGCTGCAACGCTGGCTCAAGAGGTCCTGACGAAGACGTCTCACGGAGCTGGGCGTCGGACGTGGCGGTGGGTGATCAGGCAGGTGGCGAGGCCGAGGAAGGCTTCGCGGACGTCGTCGCGTCGTTCCCGGCGAATCCGCGGCCGGCGCAAGCCGTGCGACCACGGCACGGCCGGCGCAAGCCGTGCGACCACGGCACGGCCGGCCTCGTCTCCGTCGGCGCCCTCCCGCCCGCCGACCCGGACCCGGTCGAGCGGCTCCGCGCCGGCGCGCCGTTCACCACCCCCGACCCGGCGGCCTTCTGCGACGGCGGATCGGCCGACTGCACCGACCACCCCACCACACCGTCTGAGGAACCGAACCGTGCCCACACCCGAACCCCGCATCCCCACGACGGCCGGCGCAGGACCGATGAGCTATGCGATCTTCCAACTCTCACGCGCCCACCGCACCTACGCCGCCGCCATGCTCCGCGAGATGGATCTGCATCTCGGACAGGAAATGCTGCTGATGCAACTCCTGGACCGGGACGGCCAGACCCAGTCCGAGCTGCTCGAAAGCGTCGGCCTGGACCACTCCACCGTCTCCAAGTCCCTTCGCCGCATGCAGGACGCCGGCCTGCTCAGCCGTGAGCCGGCCGCACATGACCGGCGCGTCATGGTGGTCCACCTCACCGACAAGGGCCGGGCGATGCGCGAGCCCCTGTCAGCCATGTGGCAGGCCTTGGAGGAGACCTCCGCGCGGGACCTCTCGGCCCAGCAGAGGGAGTCCTTCTTCCATATCGCCTACGCCGTCGCCGACGCGCTCAACAGCCGCGCGCTGCCACGGGACGAGCCTGAGTGACTCCCCTCGGCCTGCACCCCGGTTCCGGCCTGAAGTGCACATCGGTTCCGGCGAACTCGCGAAGTGGACAGACGTGCAGCGCACTCGGTTGCACGAAGGCCCGTGCTGAACGGAGCCAGGCTCCTCGACCGTCGGAACACCCCGGCTGTCTCCGCCACCCCGCCCGCCTCCGCCGAACGAGGGGGATGCGCGGTGTCCCGCGGTGTGGCGGGGGTGGTCCGGTCGGATCATCGTGCAGGCTCACGTGTTCATGCGACTGTGCCCGCCTGTCTCCCTCTGTCTCGCCGCGGCCGCCGCCCTCCTCCCCGTGCCCGCGTACGCGGAAGCCGGACCGGGTTGCGTCGGCTCCGGCGCCGACGGCTTCCCGCTCACCACCCGTCTGCACGGCGGTCCCGACTCGTACCGGCCCGGCGGTGGTTTCGGCGCCTGGTATCTCGACCTCACCAACACCACCCGCCGCACCTGTGACGGCGTCCATCCGGTCGTCGTCCTGGTCGACGCCGGACACCAGCTGAAACCGGATCAGCCGCGACTGGAGTTCTACGCCGACGGACGGGCCCACCCGGTCCGCTTCGAGCCCACCGACGACGACGAACTGGTCGGCGTCATCGCCGACGAGCACGGGGCCGGCGGCTTCGCCGGGTTCCGTGTGGGCCCCGGCCGGACCCTCACGGTGAAGCTGCGGCTGGCCCTCGCCCCGGACACCGCCCCGAACGTGGTCACCGCCAACGCGGCCGTCGTCCAGCGGCACGGCGACGACGGCGACTGGGTAGGGCAGTCGAACGACTACCGCTTCGCCGTAGGGACCGCGCCCGGCGCCCCGCCCGAAGCGGAACCCGACTCCGAACCCGACCCCGCCCCCGACCCCGAGCGCGGCACCGAACAGCAGGCCGGGAAAGCCGAGGCGGGCTCCGGTTCGGCCGCCCCGCATTCCGCGTCCCCCGCCACGCCCTCCCCGCACCCCTCCGCCGCCGACCCCGGCGCGCTCTCCCTCGCCGACGAGGCCGCGGAGCTGGCTCGCACCGGACTGTCCTCGCCCACCGCGCTCGGCGTCGTCGGCGGCGGCTTCCTGCTCGCCGGCGCGGCCCTGCTGCTGGCCCGCCGACGACGCTGACCTCGAGGGGCGCGTCCCAGCAGGTGGACGGCCCGGAAGCGGCCATTCCCCAAGATCGGCCCTGTGATTAGGCTGGGGCGCACGCAGCACTTGCGTCCTCGCGCACGGCAGGGAGATCCCGCACATGGCAGACCGCAAGCCCATCGAGTCGTGGCTCACCGACATGGACGGTGTGCTCATCCACGAGGGCGTGCCGATCCCCGGCGCCGACGCCTTCCTGAAGAAGCTGCGGGAGTCCGGCAAGCCCTTCCTCGTCCTGACCAACAACTCGATCTACACCCCGCGCGACCTGCACGCCCGGCTGCGGCGGATGGGTCTCGACGTGCCGATCGACAACATCTGGACCTCCGCGCTGGCCACCGCCCAGTTCCTCGGCGACCAGCGGCCCGAGGGCACGGCGTACGTCATCGGCGAGGCGGGTCTGACCACCGCGCTGCACGACATCGGTTACGTCCTCACCGACCACGAGCCCGACTACGTCGTGCTCGGCGAGACCCGCACCTACTCCTTCGAGGCGATGACGAAGGCGGTCCGCCTCATCAACGACGGCGCGCGTTTCATCTGCACCAACCCGGACGAGACGGGCCCCTCCGCCGAGGGCGCGCTGCCCGCCACCGGGGCCGTCGCCGCGCTGATCACCAAGGCGACCGGCAAGAACCCGTACTTCGCGGGCAAGCCGAACCCGCTGATGATGCGCACCGGACTGAACGCCATCGGCGCCCACTCCGAGACCAGCGCGATGATCGGCGACCGCATGGACACCGACGTCCTGGCGGGCATGGAGGCCGGCATGCAGACGTTCCTGGTGCTCACCGGTCTGACCAGGCCGGAGCAGGTCGAGGACTTCCCGTACCGGCCGTCGAAGATCGTGGACTCGATCGCGGACCTCGTCGACCGGATCTGAAACCCGCCGCGGACCTCGTCGACCGGGTCTGAAACCCGCCGCGTAGTGCGTGCCACCCGTACGGAGCAGTGAAACCCCGCCAGGGGATGCGCCGGACGGCCCGGCGGGGGACTCTCCAGGGAGCTGGAGGTTCACGATGAGTTCACTCAAGGTCACGCTCTGTTCGGGCGTCGCGGCCGCCGTCGCGGCGCTCGTCCCCGCGGTGCTCGTCCCCATGGCGTACGCCCCCGCGGCCCGCGCCGCGGGCGACGGCGGCAGCGTCTCGGTCACGCCGTCCAGGCCCGGGCCCGGCGCCGAGATCACGCTGAAGGTCACGGGTTGCGGCGGCCGCACGGCCACCGCGACCTCGGACGCCTTCGTCTCGGACGCACGGCTCAGCGGTTCGGGCGGCTCCCTCGTCGGCGACACCCGGGTCCGCTCCTCGGTCGCGGCCGGCGCCTACGACGTCCGTATCACCTGCGTCGACTTCACGGTCAAGGGCCGGATCAGCGTCGTGGCCCCGTCGCCCGCCGAGCCGTCGCGGCCGCGGGAGTCGTCGGATTCCCCGGCGCAGGACGTCCCGACGGTCGCCGCCTCTCCCGTCGCCCCGGTCCGCGCGGGCGGCGGCGGCACGGCTCCGCTCGCCTCCGTGGAGGAGGCGCGGGTGGAGGGCCCGGGCGCGGTGCAGGCGGTCATCGGTCTGGTGCTGGCGGGCGTCGCCGCGGCCGCCGTCGTCTTCCGCGGTGTGCGGCGAAGACGCCGGACGGACTGAGCCGTGTCCGACCGTGAGCGCGCTTCCGGCCGCCTTCTGGCCGGCCTGGCCTGGGCGGTGCTGCTGCTCGGACTGTGGCTGTGGGGGCGCGAGGTGACCGAGGTGCGGCACGGGGCACCCTTGCCGGCCACCGGCGACATGTCCGCGGTGGGCCGCCCGCCGGTCGTGCTCCCGCCCGCCGTCGAGCCGTTGGGGCAGGCGCTGCCGCGACGCGTCGACATACCCGAGCTGGGCGTGCAGGCTCCGGTCGTCGCCCGCGGCCTCGACGGGGACGGGGCCGTCGACCCGCCGCCCTTCGACCAGGCGGGCGTCGTCGGCTGGTACGCCGGGGGCGCGAAGCCCGGTGCGCGGGGCGCCGCCCTGCTGGTGGGGCACGTCGACACGGAGACCCGGCCCGCCGTCTTCTACAAGCTGAGCACGCTCAGGGGCGGCGAGACGGTCCGCGTGGTCCGGGACGACGGGAAGGTCGCCGAGTTCACCGTCGACGACGTCGAGGTCGTCCGGCGTGACCGCTTCGACGCCCGGCTCGCCTACGGCGTCCGCCGGCCGGGCCGCGCCGAACTGCGTCTCATCACCTGCGGCGGCGTCTTCGACCGGGCCCGCCACAGCTACACGGCGAACGTGATCGTGTCGGCCTACCTGACGGGCACGAGCGCCTGAGGCGACGGGGACGCGAACGAACGAAGGCCCCTCGCTCTCGCGAGGGGCCTTCGTCGTCTGTGCGCCGCCAGGGACTCGAACCCCGGACCCGCTGATTAAGAGTCAGCTGCTCTAACCAACTGAGCTAGCGGCGCTTGCACTGACTCCGTAACTCTACAGGACCCCGGAGGGTGCTTCCGACCGTCCGGGGGGCTCCGGGGACGCCGGGCCGGGAGAGCGCCGCTTACATCATTCGGACCGTCAGCATGCGCGTCGACAAGACGGTTGAGAAACTGGCGAACGTGAGCAGTCGCGGACATTTCCAGCTGAGGTGTGAGGGGAATCGCATGGAGCCTCCGGTATTCGAGGAATTCGATCCCGAGAGCGACTGCGACTGCCCCGGATGTGCGGCCCGCCGACGGGCGGCGCGCAATACCCCGACCGGCCCGTCCAGCGGCTTCCCGCCCGCTCACCGCGCTCTGGTCGTGGCCGCCGCGACGGCCGCGGCGCTCGGTGCGGCGCACGCGGCGCCCGCCGCCGCCGCTCCGCACGCCCCCGACCGTTTCGGCGTTCCCGCAGGTGACGAGCCCAAGACTCCGCAGGGAGTGAGGGCCCCGCTGCACGGTCCCGCCGGGCAGTCGGCCCGTCCGGGCGGGGTGGCCGGACCGGTCATGACGCCTGCGACGACCCGGGCCGACATCATCGGACGGGCCAAGGAGTGGGTTTCGGCGCAGGTGCCGTACAGCATGAGCGCCTACTGGTGGGACGGATACCGGCAGGACTGCTCCGGCTTCGTCTCCATGGCCTGGAACCTGCCCCGGAACGAGTGGACGGGCAGTCTCCACCAGTTCGGGACGAGGATTTCCAAGGAGGAACTCCGGCCCGGCGACATTCTGCTGTTCCACAATCCGTCCGACCCCGAGAAAGGCTCGCACGTCGTCCTTTTCGGCGGCTGGACGGACTACACGCACGGCTACTACGTCGTCTACGAGCAGACCCGTCCGACCACGCGCCGCCAGGCGACTCCCTACGCCTACTGGAGCAATTCCGACCGCTACGTCCCCTACCGCTACAAGGGCCTTGGGCCGGCCGAGCAGACCACCGCGGAGCAGTTCGGCGGCACGGGTGCGAACGCGGATGCGAACGCGAACGCGGACGGCGACAAGCCCGGCGGGCAGCAGGCCGCGCTGCCGGCGTTCCCGGGACGGGCGGCGTTCGGACCCGGCGCCGACAACAGGTACGTCACCCTGCTCGGCCGGCTCCTCGTCGAGCGCGGCGCCGAGCGCTTCTACGCCTCGGGGCCGGGCCCGCGCTGGTCGGCGGCCGACGGCAGGGCCACCCAGGCCTTCCAGCGCGCCCAGGGCTGGCGCGGCCCCGACGCCGACGGCCTGCCCGGCCCGCGGACCTGGGCGTTGCTGGTCGCCGGCCGGGGCAGGGACATCGCGGGGCCGCAGACGGCGCAGGTCCCGCAGGTCCCCGGGTCCGCCAGGCCCCCCGCGGCGGAGGCCGGCGCGGGCGCCGGCACGAACCCGGAGGCAGGCGGCGGGCCGGGCGGCGGGCCGGGGGCCGGGTCAGGGTCGGGATGGGGCGCGGCGGGGCCGCCCGCTGCTCCCGCCCCCGCGGGGCCGCGGGGCCCCGCCTACCCGGGCCGGGGTGTGTTCCGGCCCGGCGCGCAGAGCGCGTACGTCACGCAGCTGGGGCGGCAGTTGGTGAAGAAGGGATTCGGCAGGCACTACGCGAAGGGTCCGGGACCGCGCTGGGGCGAGGCGGACCGGCGAGCGGTCGAGGCCTTCCAGCGCGCCCAGGGCTGGCGCGGCGGCGCGGCCGACGGCTACCCGGGCCCCGAGACCTGGCGGCGGCTCTTCTCGTAGAGCCGCCGCCGCACCCGCGGCGCCGCCCGGGCGATCCCCGCTCGGGCAGTCCCGCCCGCACGGTCCCCGCCCGCACCGTTTCCCCCTCACCCACACCGTTCCCCGCACACCGTTCCCCCCACTGTCATGGCGTATCTGGCGCGGAGGCTGGAGGCACGCAATGCACACGACCACTTCTCCCACACCCGAGTCCGAGGGACCGTCGAGGCCCGCACGGCTCATCCAGAACGAGGCGACCACCGAGATCCCCGTCCACCTGCTGTTCCGCGACGAGCCCGAGCCGCGGCCGGTGCCGCTCGGACCCGCCGTGGTGGGCAGCCGGGCGGGTACCGGGGAGCAGCCGAGGCTGCGCAGGCCGATGCCCGTGCAGCCGCGCCCCGCACCGCAGCCGGACCCCGAGCTGGCGGAGCGGCCGGCGAGGGTGCTGCCCGGCGCCGCGGGAGTGCTCGCCGGCGTCTGCGGGGCGGCGGGCTGTGTGGCCGCCTCGTGGTGGGCCGGGGTCCTGCCGCCGCTCGCGGTGGCGGCGCTGCGGCTGCCGCAGGTCGCGGGCGCGGGCCTCGGTCCGGCGCAGTGGGCGGCGTACGCGGGCGGGGGCGCGCTGGCGCTGTTCGGGTTCGGCGGTCTCGCCCGTGGACGGACCGGGCGGGCCTGGGTGCTCGGCCTGTTCGGCCGCTACCGGGGCACGGTGCGGCGCACCGGGCTGCTGTGGGTGAACCCGCTGCTGCTGCGCCGCCGGGTGGACGTGCGGCTGCGGCACTGGCGCAGCGAGCCGATGTTCGCCGCCGACGGGAGCGGGGTCGCGCTGCGGGTGGTGGCCCTGGTGGTGTGGCGGGTGCGGGACACCGCGCGGGCCACACTGGGCGTGGAGGACCACGAGACGTATCTGCGCGAGTGCGTCGAGGCGGCCCTGGCCCGCATCCCGGTGGAGACGCCGGGCGCGGGCCGGGGTTCGGTGGAGGCGGCGGGGGAGGCGCTGACCCGGCTGGTCGCGCGGGACGCGGGGGTGGTCGGCCTCGAGGTGTTCTCGGTGCAGCCGGTCCGGGTGGAGTACGCCCCCGAGGTCGCCGCCGCGATGCACCGCCGTCGGATCGCCGCGCTGGACGCCCAGCACCGGGCCACCGTGCTGACCTCGGTCGTCGACTCGGTGGAGGACACGGTGACCCGGCTGACCATGCGCGGACTGGTGGAACTGGACGACTACGAGCGCAAAGCGCTGGTGAAGGACCTGACCGTGGCTTTCTGCGCGGGCCGGGAGCAGTCGCCCTGACGGCCCGTCGAACAGAACCCGCGACGGGTATGGACATGTCCCGCGCCCGCCCATAATCTCGAACTTGGTCTAGACCTGCACGGCTCGGCTCACTGAACTCCCCACGTTCTCCAGGAGCGGCAGCATGCGCAAAAAGACCAGGTGGTACGCCGCCGCGCTCGGGCTCATCACGGCGGGAGCCTTCGTGCTCACCGCCGGCGGTGCGAGCGGGCACGGCTACACCGACCTCCCCGTCAGCCGGCAGAAGCTCTGCCAGAACGGCTCCGTGACCGGCTGCGGCGACATCCAGTGGGAGCCGCAGAGCGTCGAGGGGCCGAAGGGCTTCCCGGGCTCCGGCGCGACCGACGGCCGGATCTGTTCCGGCGGCAACACCCGCTTCGCCCAGCTCGACGGTCCGCGGACCCCGTCGGGCGGGGCGTGGCCGGCGACCCGGGTGAGCGGCGGCCATGTCTACACCTTCCGCTGGCAGTTCACCGCGATGCACGCCACGACCGACTTCAAGTACTACGTCACCCGGCAGGGCTGGAACCAGAACCACGGCCTGGCCCGCTCCGACCTCGTCCTCACGCCGTTCCTGACCGTGCCCTACGGCGGTCAGCGGCCCCCGTCGACCCTCTCGCACAGCGGCACGCTGCCGTCCGGGCTCAGCGGACGGCACATGATCGTCGCCGTGTGGACGATCGCCGACACGGCCAACGCCTTCTACGCCTGCTCCGACGTCACATTCTGAGCGGCCGGTTTTCCTGAGCATCGCTTGAGCTCCCCCGGGCCCGCGCGCGGGTACGTTCCCTGCACGCCGACACGACCGACCGGCGCCAGGACATCCGGGGGAGCTCATGGAAACGTTCTTCTACATCGTGCCGACCATCATGATCGTCGGTGTGCTCTTCCTCGCGTACAAGACCCTCGGCCGGACCCGGCAGGTCAGAGCGGCCTGGGACAGCGGGGTCACGGCCGAGGGACGCTGTCTGCGGACCTACACGAGCACGAGCGGCGGGAGCGGCGACACCTCGGTGAGCACCACCCTGCACCACGTCTACGAGTTCACCACGAGGGACGGTCGCGCCTTCCGCTTCGACGAGGGCGGCGGTCCGGGCACCGTCATCGAGGGCGACATCGTCACCGTGTTCTACGCGCCCGAGCACCCCGAAGGGGCCACGGCCCGCCCGCCGAGCCGGGGCAAGCTCGCTGCGGGCACGGGTTGTCTGCTGGCCTTCTTCGCCGTGTTCATCGTCTTCTGCGTCGTCGCCATGGTCGCCGCCCACACCGTCTTCTCCGAGACGGACGGCCTGATCCCCTGACGGCGCGTGCCTGACCCTCCACATCTGACGGTACGTCAACTACCGTGCGCGCCCATGGAGTCCACCAGGGGAACCGGTACCGTCGCCGAACTCGTGGCCGCCCGCTGGGGCGACCGCAGGCCGGGGCTGTGGTGCGAGGACACCGTCCTCACGCACCATGAGGTCGCCGCCCGCGCCGCCGCCCGGGCGGCCCTGCTGGCCGACCTGCTGCCGCCGGACGGGCCGCCGCACGTCGGGCTGCTGCTGGACAACACGCCGGAGTTCGCGCTCTGGCTGTCGGCGGCGGCCCTCGCCGGGGCGGCGGTCGCCGGGATCAACTCCACCCGGCGCGGCCCCGAGCTGGCCCGGGACGTCCTGCACACCGAGTGCCGGCTGCTGATCACCGAGCACGCACACCTGCCGCTGCTCAGAGGACTCGACCTGCCCGGAGTCCGCCTGCTGATCACCGGCACGCCGGAGTACGACGCACTCCTCGCCCCGTACGCCGACGCCCGCCCGGACGCCTCCCGCGCCACGCCCGCCGACCGGTTCCTGCTCTACTTCACCTCCGGCTCGACCGGCGCCCCCAAGGCCGCGATCTGCACACAGGGCCGGCTGGCGGCCGCCGGGCGCTCCCTGGCGGGGCAGTTCGCCGTCGGGCCGGACGACGTGCACTACGTCTGCATGCCGATGTTCCACGGCAATGCGGTGATCGCCGACTGGGCCCCCGCACTGACGGCCGGCGCCGGGGTGGCGCTGCGGCGGCGCTTCTCGGCGTCCGGGTTCCTGGCGGACGTACGCCGCCACCGGGCGACGTACTTCACCTATGTCGGACGGGCGATCCAGTACGTCCTGGCCACCGCGCCGGGCCCGGACGACAGGGACCACATGCTGCGGCTGGGCTTCGGCACGGAGGCGGGAGCGGTGGACGCGGCCGCCTTCGAGCGGCGGTTCGGGGTGCGGCTGGTGGAGGGGTACGGATCGTCGGAGGGCGGGGCGGCGGTGCAGTGGTCGCCCGGCACTCCACCGGGGGCGGTCGGCCGGGCGGGCGCGGGTCTCGTCGTCCTCGACCCGCAGACGTGCGAGGAGTGTCCGCGAGCCGTGTTCGACGCGGCGGGGCGGCTGCTGAACGGCGACGCGGCGATCGGGGAGCTGGTCAACCGGGGTCGGAACCCGTTCGAGGGCTACTGGCGCAACCCGGCGGCGGAGGCGGAGCGGCGCCGGGAGGACGGCGCGTACTGGACCGGGGACCTCTTCTACCGGGACCGCGAGGGCTTCCTCTACTTCGCGGGCCGCACCGACGACCGGCTCCGCGTCGACGGCGAGAACCTGGCCGCCGCGATGATCGAGAACATCCTCGCCCGGTACGAGGGGGCGGACGCCGTCGCCGTCTACGCGGTGCCGGACCCGGTGACCGGCGACCAGGTGATGGCGACGCTGGCCGGAACCTTCGACCCGACGGGCTTCGCCGGGTTCCTGCTCGCCCAGCCCGACCTGGGCACCAAGATGGCGCCCCGGTTCGTGCGGGTGGTGGAGCGGATGCCCGTCACCGCGACGAACAAGATCCACCGGGCGCTGCTGCGACGCGAGGGGCCGCGCTGCGCCGACCCGGTGTGGTGGCGGCCGCCGGGAGAGGCCGCCTATCGGAGGCTGACGGAGCGGGAGGCCGCGCAGGCCGCTCCGGCCGGTCCGGGACGGCCGGGCGGGCCGTGGGCGGAGGGGGCCGCGGAAAACGCGGAGGACCGGGGAAAGCCGAAGGGCCCCTCGTGTTCACGAGAGGCCCTTCCTCTGTGCGCCGCCAGGGACTCGAACCCCGGACCCGCTGATTAAGAGTCAGCTGCTCTAACCAACTGAGCTAGCGGCGCATGACTCTCGCCCTCCGCCTTCGGCGGCCGGCGACGAAGAAAATACTACCCGGTCCCCGGGGGTGCTTCCGACCACGCGGAGGGTGCCCCCGGGACGCGCCTCAGATGGCGAGCGACAGCAGTACCGGCGCCGCGTTCCTGTTCAGCGTCTCGGCGGCCTGGCGGAGCCGGTGGGCGTGGGCGACGGGCAGGGAGAGGGCGAGGCAGCCCGCCGTGGAGCCGGCGGTGATCGGGACGGCCGCGCAGACCGTGCCGATCGCGTACTCCTGAAGGTCGAGCACCGGGACCGTGGGCGCCTGCGCCTCCAGGCGGGAGAGCAGCAGCTTGTCGCTGGTGATGGTGCGCGAGGTGAGCCGGGCCATCTTGTGCCGGGAGAGGTGGTCGCGCCGGCCGTTGTGGTCGAGCTGGCCGAGCAGGCTCTTGCCGAGCGCGGTGGCGTGCGCGGAGCGGCGGAAGTCGAACCACTCGTTGACGGACGGCGTGGCGGGGCCGTCCGCGTACTGGGTGATGGTGACCTCGCCGTCGACGTACCGGCTGATGTAGACGGCCGCGCCGACGGAGTCGCGCAGCCGGTCGAGGGTGTGCTGGAGCCTCGCGCGCAGGGCCTGGTCGTGGTCCTGGGCGGAGCCGAGGCGGGTGAGGGCGTCACCGGTCACGTACACCCCGTCGGCGAGTTGCTCGACGTATCCCTCACGGCGGAGCATCCGCAGGAGCGTGGTTAGGCGCTCCGGGCTGAGGCCGGTCAGGCGGGCGAGTCGGCTGTCGGTGATTCCGGTGGGGTGCCGCGCCACGCTCTCCAGGACGCGCAGGGCGTGCTGGAGAGCGTGGTACGGCGCGGTCGGCTCGTGTCTCAGCGCCACGGTTCCCCCTGCGCTCGCTGTGTCGGCTGCGCTTGCCTATGGGCCGTAATCCGGTCAGTGAACCGCTACCACGATAACCGCCGACGGGCCTGTCGGGAGGGGGGTCGGCGGGATTGCCGACCCCCTCTGCAGCAGACGGTTCCCCCGGCATATGCCGAAGGAATGAACCGGGGGCCGGGGTCGCGCGGGGCCGCCCCTGCGGCTCGCGCCGCCGGGATCGACGGTCCGCACAAGGCCCGGAGCGCGCCGATGAGCACGAATCCGCCGCCGGCCTCGCGGCTCACGCACCGGGCCGCCGGGCGCACGCACCCGGCCCCGGGCTCGCATCAGGAGTGGTCACAGGACGGCGCTGAGGAACTCCCGGGTCCGCTCCTGCTCCGGATCGCTGAACATCTTCTCCGGCGGGCCCGACTCGATGACACGGCCCGAGTCGAACATCAGCACCTGGTCCGAGATGTCCCGGGCGAAGCCCATCTCGTGGGTCACGCAGAGCATCGTGATGTCGGTGGTCCGGGCGATGTCCCGCAGCACGTCCAGGACGCCGGCCACCAGCTCCGGGTCCAGGGCGGAGGTCACCTCGTCCAGCAGCAGGACCTGCGGCCGCATCGCCAGCGCCCGCGCGATCGCCACCCGCTGCTGCTGGCCGCCGGACAGCTGGCTCGGGTACTTGTCGATGTGCTCGGTCAGGCCGACCAGTTCGAGCAGCTCGCGCGCCCGCTGTTCCGCCTCGTCCCGGGACAGGCCGAGGACGGTGACGGGGGCCTCGGTGATGTTCCGCAGCACCTTCATGTTCGGGAAGAGGTTGAACTGCTGGAAGACCATCCCGATGTTCTTGCGGACCTCGCGGACGTGCTTCTCGCCGGCCGGGACAAGTCTGCCGTCGCGTTCCTCGTGGGTCAGGTACTCGCCGCCGACCTTGATGGTGCCCTCGTCGGGCGTGGCCAGGGTCATCAGCAGCCGCAGGATCGTCGTCTTGCCGGAGCCCGACGGGCCGATCAGCGTGACGTGCTTGCCGGAGTCGACGGAGAAGTCGAGCCGGTCGAGGACGGTGTTCTCGCCGAAGCGCTTGGTGACCTGGTCGAAGCGGATCAGCTCACTGCCGTCCACCGGCGGGTTGGCGAGGGACTCGAGGGTCTGCGCGGGATCGGTGTCAGCGGACAAGGCGTCGCTCCAGGGCTCGGATGAGAAGGGAGGCGGGGTAGGCGATGACGATGAACGCCACGCCCACGACGGTCAGCGCCTCCGTGGTGAAGGTCTCGTTGCTGAAGGTCTGGGCCTCGCCGAGCATGTCGAAGGCGCCGATGGTCGCGATCATCGGAGAGTCCTTGAGCATGGCGATGACGTAGTTGCCCAGCGGCGGGACGACCCGGCGGATCGCCTGCGGGAGGATCACCACCCGCCAGGTGCGGCCCCTGGACAGGCTCAGCGCGGTGGCCGCCTCCCACTGGCCGGCGGGCACGCCGTCGATGCCCGCGCGGTAGACCTCCGCGGTGTAGGTGGAGTAGTGCAGTCCGAGGCCGACGATGCCGGTGGTGAGCGGCGACATCGACGGGCCGAAGTTCGGCACCACGTAGAAGAGGAAGAACAGCTGCACCAGCAGCGGCGTGTTGCGGATGAACTCCGTGACGGCGACGACCGGCCAGCGCACCCACGCCCGCCCGGACCGCTGGGCCAGCGCCCACACCAGTCCCAGCGCGAAGGCGATCAGCGTGCCGACGGCCAGCGCCTGGAGGGTGACGAGCACGCCGTCCCAGAACCGCGGCATGAAGTCGTCCACGACGTTCCAGTCCCAGCTCATGCCGTGCCTCCTGCCGCCGACTGCGCACCGGCGGGCTGGCGTTCGCCGCCGGCGCCGGACGTGCGGGTGGTCCCGCCGGTCTTCTCGGGCCGCTGCCCGACGCCCGCCTTCGCCCTGCGCTCCAGCAGCCGCATGCCGCGGGTGATGAGGAAGGCGAGGACGAAGTACAGGACCAGCAGCAGGGTGTAGACCGGCGTCGTCTCGTTGGTGCCCAGCCGGACCAGGTTGCCGGCGAACGTCATGTCGGCCACGGTGATGACCGAGACCAGGGCGGTGCCCTTCAGCAGCTCGATCAACAGGTTGTTGAACGGCGGCACCATCTCGGGCCAGGCCTGGGGCAGTTCGATCAGGCGCAGCCGCTGCAGACGGCTGAAGTTGAGCGCGACGCCCGCCTCCTTCTGCGCCGGGGAGACGGCGGCCAGGGACCCGCGGACGATCTCGGAGCCGTACGCGCCGTAGGTCAGGCCGAGCGCGCTGACGCCGGCCCACATGGGCACCAGCTGCCAGCCGAACAGGGGCAGCGCGAAGAACATCCAGAACATCAGCACCAGCGCCGACATGCCCCGGAAGACCTCGAAGTAGGTTCCGGCGAGGAAGCGGACGATCCAGTACCGCGAACCGCGGGCCAGACCGATGCCGAACGAGATGGCCGCCCCGAGGGCCGCCGCGTACACCGTCACCTGGACGGTGACCCAGACGCCCGGCAGGAACCAGGCGGTGAAGAACTCGGAACTCATCATCAGCCGCACAGCTCCTTCGCCGTGAGGTCCGTCATGTCGGCCTTCTCGAAGCCGAAGGGGCCGACGATCCGCAGAAGTTCCCGGTAGTCGTCCTTCTTGAGCTTCAGCAGTTCCTCGTTGAACGCGTCACGGAGGTTCTTCTCGGACTGCCGGAAGGCGAAGCCGCCCGCGCCGTAGGCCGGTTCGCCGTCCACCACGGGCTGGAACGGCTCGGTCGCGGACACCCGTCCGGAACTCTCCACCGCGGACTTCACCGTGATGCGGGTCCCCGCGAAGGCGTCCACCCGGCCCTGGGCCACCGCGTCAAGACCGGCCACCTGGTCCGGCAGGACCAGTACGTCCTTGATGCCCGCGGCCTTGGCGTAGTCGATCTGGGCGTACGCCTTCCCGGAGGCGAGCTTGAGCCCCTTCTTCCTGACGTCGTCGTACGTCCTGATGCCGTGCGGATTGCCCTTGCGGACGATGAAGGAGTCCAGCATCAGATAGTCCGGGTCGGCGAACAGCACCTGCTCGCACCGGACCGGATTGATGTACATCCCGGCGGACACCACATCGAACTGCCGCGCCTTGAGGCCCGGTATGAGGGCGCCGAAGTCCACCGGTACCGGCTCGACGTCGTCGATGCCGAGCCGTTTGAAGATCACCCTCGCGATCGCGGGCGCTTCCCCGGTGGCCCGTCCGTCGTCCCCGACGTACCCGAAAGGCGGCTCGCTGGCGATGCCGATCTTCACGGAGCCCTGCTTCCGCAGGGTGTCCAGAAGACCGCCCCCCAGCACCTTTCCGTCGTCCGGGACGCGGCTGCAGCCGGCCGCCCCCAGACCGCCGGCGGCGCTCAGCGTCACCGCCGCCGCGAGCAGTGAGCGGCGGCTGGGTCCTCTGTGGGGTCGGGGGCCGGTTCCTGATCGATGTGCTTGTGGTCGAGCCATGGGCGCGCCGCTACCCGGCTTCCGGCCGGTTATGCGGATCGCTTCCGGCCCCGTTCCCCGCGAGGGACCTCGCGGAGGACCCCGCGTCGGCGCTCCCGACCCGGACCGCACGGGCGGCCGGTGCATCGGTTCCCTCGCTGCTCAGCCGCGGGAAGGCCGCCGACGACGCCCGCGGAGACGACGCAGATTGACCCATGAGAACGACCTCGAAATGCACCGTTCGACGGGTCTTTCGAGGGCCTAGATTCATGGGTGACGGGTCCGACGGCCTCAGCCGCGGACCGCCCACCGATCTTCGGGAGTCCCCATGAGCAGCCCCCTCGTCGTCCGCTCCGGCCAGGCCGAGACCCTCCAGGACGGAGCCCTCAGCCTGATCACGCTGCTCGCCGACGCGGACGCCACCGGCGAGGCCCTCACCGCCAACAAGGCGACCTTCGCCGAAGGCTCGCCGGGCGCTCCCGCGCACTTCCACACCAGGGCGACCGAGGTGTTCTACGTCCTGGACGGCCGGATGCGCTTCCTGGTCGGCGACGAGGTGCGCACGCTGGAGCGCGGCGACTTCCTGACCGTCCCGCCGACCGTCCCGCACGCCTTCGCGCCGGCCCCCGGCAGCACGGCCGAACTGCTCGTCCTCTTCACGCCCGGACTGCACCGCTTCGACTACTACCGGCTGCTGGAGCGCGTGCACCACGGCGAGGCGGGCGTCGAGGAGATCCGCGCGAGCTCCGAGCGCTACGACAACCACTACGTCGACAGCGCGCTCTGGCGCGACGAGCTGCGCCGGACGGCCCCGGACCACGCCTGAGCCCCCTCCCTACCCACGCCTGAGCCGCCCCAGGGCCACGCCTGAGCAGCCCCCGGCGGGGGTGCGGGCGCGGTGCCGGGACGTCAGTGCCCGGGCACGTATCCGCGCTGCTTGTCGACCACGTTCCGCAACGGCCGGCCCACCGCCCACCGCTCGAACAGCTCGACGAACTGCGCGCCGAGGTCGTCCCGCCAGCCGACCGTGTCCCCGCTCATGTGGGGCGAGATCAGCAGCCCCGGCACCCGCCACAGCGGGCTGTCGGCAGGCAACGGCTCCGAGGTGAGGACGTCCAGGGCGGCGCCGGCGATCCACCGCCGCTCCAGGGCCTGCACCAGCGCCTCCTCCACCACCAGCTGCCCGCGGCCCACGTTCACGAACCGGGCCGAGGGCTGCATCACGCCGAACCGCCGGAGGTCGAACATGCCGCGCGTCTGCTCGGTGAGCGGGGCGGCCGAGACCACCCAGTCGGCGCGGGCCAGCAGCCGGTCCAGGTCGTCGGGGCCGTGGATGCCGGTGCGCGGGACGCGTCCGACGACCGCCGCGGTCATCCCGAGCGCCTTCAGCGTGCGGGCGACGGCCCGCCCGATCGGCCCCGACCCGACGACGACGGCCCGGGTCCCGGCGACCCGCCGGCCCTCCCGGTGCCGCCACTCGCCCCGCTGCTGGAGCTCCCAGCTCAGGGGCAGGTCCTTCGCCATCGCCAGCACCAGTGCGGCGACGTACTCGGCGATCGGCTCGTCGAAGACGCCGCGCGCGTTCGTCACCACCGTGTCCGACGCGGTGAGTTCGGGACACATCAGGTGGTCCACGCCCGCGCTCGCCGTGTGCACCCAGCGCGGCCGCGGGCCCTCGCCCGGCCAGGCGTCGCGCACCGCGTGCGAGGTGAAGTCCCAGACCAGCAGGGCGTCGGCGGCCGGCAGCCGCTCGGCGAGCGAGGCCTCGTCGGTGTGCACCACCCGGACCCGCCCGGTGAGCCGCCCGAGCCGGGGCGGCGGGTCGGCGTCGAGGACGAGGAGCGTGGGAACGGCGGGGGGAGGGGGCGCGGCGGGAGACGGGGGGACGGCGGCCATCCGGTGTCCCTTCCCCGGCACGTCCGACGTGCGCGGATTCCGACGAGCGCGGATGATGACGTGCGCGGATCGACCACGTTGGCATCCGGACCCACCGTCGTCAACACGGCTGCGCCGAAGGTCCGTTGCCCGCCGGCTCCGCGGGGGCTCCGCTCTGTGGGCGGACCCCGGGGAGCGCCCCGCCGAGGCGGGCGGAGCGGCCCGCGGCCGGCGGCCCCACCGCCCGTACCGCACATCTCGGCCAACCAGGTGACCGTGTGGGCGGCGTTGCGCCGACTGGGTACCCGGGCGGTGGGACCGTGGAGCGCCGCCGGACGTCCCGGCGCGCGTGCGGCCCACCGAACCGCCGGAAACCGGCCCCCACCGCGGGACCCGCCGCCGGCACTGCCGGAAGAAGAGCAGCAGGAAAGGCTGGACATGACCGCACTCGGATTCCTCTACCCGGGCCACTCGGCCGAGGACGACTACCCCCGCATCGAGCAGCTCCTGGGCAGCGACGTCCGGCTGGACCTGGCCCACACCGGCGTCGGCGAGGACGCCCACCGGGTCGACGCCCTGCGGCAGAAGGGCGCGACCGAGCGGCTGGCGGAGGGCGTCGGGCAGCTGCGGCTCGCGGGCGTCGAGGCGATCGTGTGGGCGAGCACCAGCGGCGGCTTCGTGCACGGCTGGCAGGGCGCCCAGGAGCAGGTGCGCGCCCTCGCCACCAGCGCCGGAACGCCGGCCTCCTCGACCTCCTTCGCCTTCGTGCGGGCGGCCCAGGAGCTCGGGGCCGCACGCGTCGCCGTCGCGTCGGTCTACCCGGACGACGTGGCCGCCCTCCTCGCCGACTTCCTCCGGGCGGGCGGCGTCGGGGTGACCGGCGTCCACAGCGCCGGGATCGTCACGGCGGCCGAGGTCGCCGCCTGGGGCGAGGCGGAGGTGTCGGCTCTCGCGCGGGCCGCAGACTCCCCCGACGCGCAGGCGGTCCTGCTGCCCGGCACCGCCCTGCACACGGCCGCGTTCCTGCCGGAGCTGGAGAAGGAGCTCGGCAAGCCGGTCCTCACCGCGAACCAGGTCACCGTGTGGGAGGCGCTGCGCCTCACCGACCGGCGGGTGAACGCGCCGGGGCTCGGCGCCCTGTTCACCCGTGAGCCCGTCGTGCAGGTGTGAGGCGCGGTACGGCGGCGGGCGTGCCGTGTGCACCGACGACGCGCGTGACGCGGTCGCCGGTCGGCGGTCGCCGGTCGGCCGGGAATAAGCGGGGACACCCTCCTGTTAGCGCTGCGAGGACAGCACACGGCTGACGACAGGAGGACCCCCGTGGCCGCAGAAGAGACGCCGGCAGAGGCCGAATCGGCCGGCGCGACGACGGCAGGCGGGACGGCGTCCGTCGACGGGACCACGGCGGGGGACGGACTCACGGCGGGGGACGGGATCCGCGGCACGGCACTGGGCAGCGCCCCGGTCCCGCTGTCCGTACTGGACCTGGTCACCGTCGGCTCCGGCAGCACCGCCGCCGACGCGCTGCGCACCAGCGTCGGCCTCGCACGGTTCGCGGAGTCGCGCGGCTTCCACCGCTACTGGGTCGCCGAGCACCACTCGATGCCCGGCGTCGCCTCGTCCTCGCCCGCGGTGATCCTCGCCCATCTCGCCGCCCACACCGACCGCATCCGGCTCGGCTCCGGCGGCGTGATGCTGCCCAACCACGCGCCCCTCGTCATCGCCGAGCAGTTCGGCACCCTGGAGGCGCTGGCGCCCCGTCGCGTCGACCTCGGCCTCGGCCGCGCCCCCGGCACCGACGGAGGCACCGCGGCGGCTCTCCGCCGGACGGCCACCCTGCACGAGGGCGCCGACGACTTCCCCGAGCAGCTCGCCGAGCTCACCCGCTTCCTGGACGACGACTTCCCCGACGGCCATCCCTACCGCAGGGTGCACGCGATCCCCGGCCCGGTCCAGGGCACGTCCCCCGGCGGGGTGCAGTCGGCGCACCGGCCGTCGATCTGGCTGCTCGGCTCCTCCGGCTTCAGCGCCCGTCTGGCCGGAGTGCTCGGCCTGCCGTTCGCCTTCGCGCACCACTTCTCCGCGCAGAACACCGTGCCGGCCCTCGACCTGTACCGGGCGTCGTTCCGGCCGTCCGCGGTGCTCGCCGAGCCGTACGCGCTGATCGGCGTCTCCGTGCTCGCCGCCGACGACGAGCGCGAGGCCCGTCGCCAGGTCCTGGCCACCGGCGTCAACATGGTCCGGCTGCGCAGCGGCCGCCCCGGCCTGTTCCCGTCCCCCGAGGAGGCGGAGGCGCACCGGCTCGGCCCGCTGGAGCGCGAGTTCGTCGACTCCTGGACGGCGAACATCATCCACGGCACCGCCGACGAGGTCCGCACCGGTCTCGACGACCTGCACAAGCGCACGGGCGCCGACGAGCTGATGCTCACCAGCCACGCCCACCGCGGCGCCCTGCGGTTGCGCTCGTACGAACTCGTCGCGGACGCCTACGGGTTGCCGACCGCGTAGGACTCGGCGGTCCCGCGCAGCTCGGAGATGCGGTCCGGCGAGACCGGGCGGGAGTACAGCCAGCCCTGCCCGGTGTCGCACCCGATGCTGCGCAGCCGGGTCGCCTGCGCGGACGTCTCCACGCACTCGGCGGTGACGGTCAGCCCCAGCCGGTGGGCGAGGTCGATCATCGCCTCGACGACGACCTGGTCGGCTGGGTTCGGCGGGGTGGCCCCCTCCTTGTCGCTCTCGTACTGGAAGCCGCGCACGAAGGAGCCGTCCAGCTTCAGCACCGACACCGGCAGCCGGCTCAGATAGGCGAGATTGGAGTAGCCGGTGCCGAAGTCGTCGATCGCGATGCCCACGCCCATGTCGCTGAGCGCCTGCAACGCCTGCAACGGCCGTCCCGCCGAGCCCATCACCGCCGACTCGGTCAGCTCCAGCTGGAGCAGGTGCGGCGCGAGCCCGGTCTCGGCGAGGATCTCCGCCACGTCCGCCACCAGGTCGGAGTCCCACACCTGACGCACCGCCACGTTGACGCTGACGAACAGCGGCGGATCGTCCGGATTGTCCAATTGCCACTGCCGTGCCTGACGGCAGGCGGTGGCCAGAACCCATCGGCCGAGCGGGACGATCGAGCCGTCCTCCTCGGCCAGTGCGACGAACCGATTCGGCGACAACAGCCCGAACCGCGGGTGGTCCCAGCGGACCAGCGCCTCCACGCCGCGCAGCCGGCCGTCCGACATGCCGACCAGGGGCTGGTAGTCGAGCCGGAACTCGCCGCGCTCGATGGCGGGACGCAGCGTGGAGGCCAGCGCCTGCCGGGTCATCAGATGGGCGTTGCGCTCCGGGTCGAACAGCGTCCAGCGGCCTTTGCCGTCCACCTTCGCCCAGTACAGCGTGGTGTCGGCGGCCTGCATCAGACCCGTCGCGGTGGTGCCGGCCGCAGCCCGCTCCACCACCCCGATCGACGCGGACACGTTCAGCCGGTGCCCGGCCAGGTCGAAGGGGGCCTGGAGTGCCTTGAGCACGGACTCGGCGAGGTCGGCGAGCTGGTCGGTGCCGGTGGAGTCCTCCACCAGCAGGGCGAACTCGTCCCCGCCCAGCCGGGCCACCAGCGGCACGCTCGGCCTGGTCCGCCCGGCCTCCTCGGCGCACCCGTTCAGCCGCTCGGCGACGGCCGCCAGCAGACGGTCGCCCACCCGGTGGCCGAGGGTGTCGTTGACCGCCTTGAAGCCGTCCAGGTCCAGGTAGCACAGGCCGATCCGGCCGGTGCCGCTGTGCTCGTACGCCTCCGCCTCCAGCGCGGCCGACACCCGCTCGAAGAACAGCGTGCGGTTGGCCAGCCGGGTCACCGGGTCGTGCATCTGCAGGTGCCGCAGTCGCGCCTGCAGGTCGCGGTGGGCGCTGACGTCGGCCACGGACAGCAGCACCCCGGGCGTCTGCGACCCCGGCGTCTGGGCCTCCAGCGGCGAGACGGTGACCTGCGCCCACAGCGCGTGCCCGTCGGGCTGCTTCAGCCGCCGCGTGCAGCGCAGCTTGGCCCGCCTGCCGCGCAGAACCTCGCGGTAGGCGTG
Organism: Streptomyces sp. SAS_272; assembly: GCF_052543235.1. NCBI lineage: Bacteria > Bacillati > Actinomycetota > Actinomycetes > Kitasatosporales > Streptomycetaceae > Streptomyces > Streptomyces sp. SAS_272. The sequence continues at coordinate 78,890 of NZ_JBMNDR010000022.1, forward strand.
CCGGATCCGGGCGTCGGAGGCCAGGTCCAGCAGGTCGGAGGCGACCCGGCCGACCAGCGGGGCGCTGCCGCCGCCGAGCAGCGCGCCGAGCGCGCCGTTGGCGTCGACGATCCGCCCCTCGCCGTCGACGACGGCCATGGCGAGCGGCGCCGCCGCGAAGACGGACCGGTAGGCCGCAGGCCCGCCGCTCGTACTGTTGATGTCACTCTCTGTGACGGCTGACCGGTCGAGGTCTGCCGCGGGCGTCGGCCCTTCGGACGTTCCGCTCACCGCTCGCTCCCGCAGTGCACTCGATCGCTGTCCGTGCAGGAAAGTGTGCCGATCATAGAGGCTGCCCGGGGACCCGCGCAGCCTATGCCCAGTGTCCCGGAACAACCCGCCTTTCTGACAGATCGTTTCTGCCCGCACCTGGCCCGGTTCTGCGGGCCCGCGACCGCTTGTGACGTTCCGTGAGAATTCCGGGGGTGTCGGGGTGATGCCCGCTTTCCGCGTCCTCACTCGTCTGGTGCAGAAAAACAGGGCGTAGTACGACAAATCCACACAGTCTGGGTTGCGGTGTCCCGTGAACCGCTCCCGGAGGTCTCTGTGCCGCGACTGCCGCGACCCGTGCGCCTGCTCCCGCGCCCCCGACTGCGCGGCACCGCGGCCGTGTTCACCACCCTCACGGCGCTCGCCGCGACCTCCCTGATCGGCAATCCCTCGGTGGCCGAGCCCTTCTCCGCCGAGCCCTGCGCCCTGGCCCGCACCGCGGCCCACCACTCGGAGGGCCTGGACACCTGGAACGCGGCCTACCCCCGCCCGGCCCGCCCGCTGGACGCGGTGATGGTGTTCCTGTCCTTCCCCGACTGGACCCCTCTGACCTCCCCCGCCGAACTGGCCGCCGACCACTTCCCGGCCACCAGCCGCTTCTTCGAGCAGGCGTCGTACGGCAGATTCAGCCTGCGCTCCCATCCGCTGAAACAGTGGATCCGCATGCCGAAGCCGTCCGCCGCCTACGCCATACGGCGTGACTGGAGCCCCGAGGGCCGGGCCGCCTACCTGCACGACGCGCTGGCCGCCGCCGACTCCCACGTCGACTTCTCCCGCTACGACGTCGTCTACTTCGTGGCCGATCCGGACGCCCCGGGCGTCGACTCGGACGCCACGAAGGTCGTCAACCTGGACGACCCGCTGCACGCCGACGGCGTCGACATCCGCCGGGTCGTCACCGTGTTCGAGAAGCACCCCCCGGACCGGCTCGTCCTCGCCCACGAGACCGGCCATGTCTTCGACCTGCCCGACCTCTACCACCGCCCCGTCGACGGCAAGGGCGACTGGGACACCTACGTCGGCGACTGGGACCTGATGGGCAGCCAGTTCGGGCTGGCTCCGGACCTGTTCGCCTGGCACAAGTGGAAGCTGGGCTGGCTGGACCCGCGCCAGGTGCTGTGCCTGCGGGGTCCCGGCCCGACCCGGCTGACGCTGGAGCCGGTCGGCGCCGGACCGGGCGCGCCGTCCGCACGAGCCGTCGCGGAACCGGCCTCCGGCTTCGCGGAACCGGCCTCCGGCTTCGGGAAACCGGCCTCCGGGTTCGGGGAACCGGCCGCGCGAACCCTCGGGGCACCGGCTCCCGCCCCGATTCAGCCCGCTCCCGCCCCGATTCAGCCTGCTCCGGCCCCGGTGCGGTCGGCTCCGGCCCCGGTGCAGCCCGCTCCCGCCCCGGTGCGGTCGGCACCCGTGCCCGGCGGCGGCGCCAGGCTCGCGGTGGTCCGCACCGGCCCCGACAGCGCGCTCGCCTTCGAGGCGCGGGGCCCGGTGGGCAACGACCGTGCCGCCTGCCGCGCCGGCATCCTCGTGTACCGCGTGAGCAGCGCCGCCCGGTCGGGCCGCGGACCGGTCGAGGTGCTCGACGCCCACCCGCGCACCGAGGCCTGCTGGGAGAACTCCGTCTACCCGCCGCTCGCCGACGCCCCGGTCGCCCTCGGAGAGAGCTTCACCGTCCCGGACGAAGGCGTCCGCGTGGACGTGGAGAGCCGCTCGGTTTCGGGGGCGTGGACGCTGACGATCACCCCCGGGAAGAAGCTGTGAGATGACGGCACGAAAAAGGCCCCCCGCTCACGCGAGGGGCCTTTCACTGTCGTGCGCCGCCAGGGACTCGAACCCCGGACCCGCTGATTAAGAGTCAGCTGCTCTAACCAACTGAGCTAGCGGCGCCTGCTGACGTCGTAGACCTTAGCATCCTGGTCGGGGGGAGGAGAAATCGATATGCGCACGGCCGAACGGGCCGCACGCACCGCCGCCCACAGCAGGATGTCGGGTCCCGGAAGCCAGGGGTGGCGGGTGTCCGGGGCGACCATCCAGCGGGTGCCGCACCCCGGATCGGAGGGCGTCGGCGCGGGCACCGTCACCGCGTCGCCGGTGCCGTGGCACAGCAACGGCGGCACGGTCGCGGCGCGTCCGTCCCGGCGGCCTTCGGCGCTCCACTCCTCCCACTCCAGCAGCGAGGGCAGCCGCTGGGCCGTGCCCGGCGCCGCGAACAGCAGCGTCCGGCCGCGGAACGCGGCCACCGGCCCGGAGCCCGGCCCGTCGCCCCACAACCGGTCGAGCATCGCCCGCCCGAACATCGCCGGCGCGCTGACGACGTCGAACACCGCGCCGCACGGCAGGACGACCGGCGCCTGCGGCCGCTCCTCCCAGAAGGCGAGCGTGCTGCGCGGATACGTTCCGGCGGAGGCCAGCCAGGCGGCGCCGTCCGGGGTGACGCCGCGGGCTTCGTCGTATGCGCTGCTCATACCGACAGGTCTACCGGCTGTGAGCAGGCAGTCTCACAGGGTTGCGCGAAATCGGGACGGGAGGGACGCGGAGGGAGTATCTTGCCCGCCCGGCATATGCCAGTGGTGAGGTCGCGTGCCGCCACCCGGCCGCGCACAGCTCGGACGGCTCACGCCAGTCACAGCGCTCACGCCGAACACAGGGCTCACGCCAGTCACACGGCTCACGTCGATCACAGCGGTCGCTCCAGTCACACGGCTCACCTCACTCGCCCACGCGGCCGACGACGCCTCACCCGGGGTCGGCCGGCCCCCGCCCCTCGGCGTCGCCCCGCAGCAGATCCCGGCCGAACTCGACCATCTTCTTCGCGTAGTCCTCGGTCCACTCGGCCCGATCGGCGATGTCCGCCGTCGTCAGCCGGTCGAAGCGGCGCGGATCGGCGAGCTGCGCCGCCGCCATCGCCTGGAACTCCAGCGCCCGGTCGGCGGCCGCCCGGAACGCGAGCGTCAGCTCCGTCGCCCGGCTCAGCAGCGCCCCCGGATCGTCTATCGACTCCAGGTCGAAGAAGTGCTCAGGGTCGCCGGCCGCCTCGGCGGGCTCGAAGAGCAGGGGCGCGGGGCGTAGCCGCGGTTCGTTCCGACGCGGCGTGGGCTCCGCCATGTCTTCTCCTCCTCGTACGGTTCGGATGCAGACCGCCTTCCATTCTCCCCCGATGGCGCAAGAGGCATTCGGCCCCGGAGTCTCAAGGCGTCCAGGCGACCCGATGTTCCCCGAGATGCGCCAGCACCGCGTGGTTGGCCTCCCAGCCGTCCGGGAACTTCACGAGGGCGCCCAGCTGCACCGGTTCCGTCGAGGGGTACTCGTCCAGCAGGTCGCCGACGCCCGCCCGGCACACCACCACGCACGCGTGCCGGTGGCGGGAGGCGAGAACGCACAGCCGGCCGGTCTCCAGATGGAAGGCGGTGGCGTCGGGGCGGCCGGAGAGCGGGTGCAGGATCACCGTGACGTCGAACTCCATGCCCTGCAGCCGGTTCGCGGTGTCCACCGTCACCTCCCCGACGCCCAGATCCGCCAGGGCCGCGCGCACCGCCGCCGCCTGGTCGCGGTGCGCCGTGCCGACCGCCACCCGGTCGGCCGTCAACGGGGTCGGGTCGGGGGAGCGCTCCGAGACGGCCGCGCCGCCCCGGTCCAGCAGCCGCCGCACCACCATGGCGACCGCCCGCACCGCCTCCGGGTCGGTGCGGGGCGTGTGGCGGGCGGGCAGCTCCAGCAGGCCCCAGCCGGACTCCGCCGCCTCGTCGATCACCCGGTCGGCGCCGGAGCCGTCCGACGGCACGGCGAAGGAGAGACGACGGTCGCCGTGCCCGGTGCCGCTGCGGAACGGCGTGAACGGGTAGAACGCGGCGGAGACCAGCGGCGCGGCCGACGCCGGGAGCCGCCAGGACACCGGCAGCCGGTGCTGCGGCAGGTCCGGGTTGTGCGCGAGGAGGGTGCTCACCGCCGACGCCGACGGGTCGTACGACAGCCCGGCCCACTGCTCGCCGCCGACGATCGAGAACGGGTCCAGCTGCCCGGGGTCGCCCACGAACAGCGCCCGCTCGAACAGCCCGGCCACGGCCAGCAGCCCGTCCGAGCGCATCTGGTACGCCTCGTCCACGATCGCGTGCCGCCACGGCTCGTCGGTCTTCACATGCGCCCACTTCGCGGCGGTGGAGATCACCACGGGCAGCCCGGCCAGCTCCGCCGCCTTCGCCGACTTCCGCACGTTCGGCAGCCGTTCCAGGGCCTTGTCGTACGGGTCGGCGTCACTGCTGTGCAGTCGGCCCACCGGCAGCTCGGGGCTCTTCTCGGCGAGCCGCAGCACCAGGTCGTCCACCTGCGCGTTGGTCTGCGCGACCACCATCAACGACCGGCCCGCGTCGGCGAGTTCGAGCGCCGCCCGGACGACGAGCGTGGACTTGCCGGCGCCCGGCGGGGAGTCCACGACGACCCCGCGCGCGGTGGAGTGCAGCGTGTCGCGCAGGATCGCGTCGGTGGCGCGGGCGGCGGCGGTACCGGGGTCGAGAGCGGCCTCGGCGGTCACAGGACGTCCTCCTGGGTGACGGAGTCGGGGGCTTCGGGCGCCTGCTCACCGGGCGGACCGCCGTGCGTCCACGGGGTGTCCTCCGGGTCGGGCAGTTTCGCGCCGCCACGCTGCTCGTGCTCGAAGAGGGTGAAGCAGAGCCGGTCGCCCTTCTCCGGCACGGACCCCGCCTCGGGCTCCTTGCCGCGGCCCATCTTGTCGACGATCCGCAGCACGACCAGGTCCTCCGCGACCCGCTCCACGAACTCGGCCGCCTGTGGCTTCCCGCCCAGCGACCGGTACGCCTTCGCCCGCTCGGCGAGGTGCGGCCGGTCGTCCGTCCGTACGGTGACCAGCGGACGGGGGCTCGGCCGCCGGCCCTCGCCGTAGGCCATGACGACGTCGACGACCTCGCCCGCGAACGCTTCCCCGGCCAGCCGGCGGCCCGCCATCGCCAGCGGGTCGTCGAGCGCCTCCTGGGCCTCCAGCCGGGCCTGTTCGCGTTCGCGCGTGGCGAGCTTGTTGGCCGCTGTGACCGCGTCGTCCCGGCGCGGCTGCGGGGGCTCGCCGGCGACCACCCGGTCGCGGTGACCGGTGAACGACCAGCGGTCGCGCGTCCATCGCTCCTCGACGTGCGCGCCTTCGGGCAGCGTCCGCAGCAGGTCCAGGCCCGCCCACACCGCGTTCCAGGTCGGCAGCGTCCGGCTGCGCACCAGCTCGCGGATCTCCCGCTCGGCGGCGGTGAGCGCGCCCAGCCGGTCGTCGGCCTCGAGACCGTCCTCGGCGGCGGCCAGGGCGGTGCGCGCGCGGTCGTAGCGCTCGATGGCGGGGGCGAGCAGCTTGTTGTCGAACGCCGGGTCGGTGGCGGGGCCGGCCGGCGGGCACCGCAGCTGCCCGTCGGCGTCCCGCGCGAGCTCCGCGCGCAGGGCCGCCTCGGCGCCGCTCTCGCCGGGCGGCGGGTCGATCCAGGCGAGCAGCGCCCCCAGGTGCTGGTCCTCCAGGCTGGACTGCCCGGTCGCCCAGTGCCGGCCCAGCACCTCCGTGAGGGCCAGCAGCAGCGAGGAGCCGGGCACCCGGGACCGCTCCCCGAAGTGCGTCAGCCACCGCCCGAGCAGCGGCACCCGCGGGGGTGCGGGATGCGGCGTCTCGGGGTCCTGCTCTGCCGTCCGCCGAAAGCGCATGGAGCGGCCCAGCAGGCGCACGAGGTCGACGCCCGCGCGGCTCGGCACGATCAGCTGGGGCGCGTCGGCGCACAGCTCGACCTCGACCTTGACGCGCTTGCCGGTCTCCGGGTCGGTCTCGGCCCGCTCGGCGGCCTCCACGTCGTCGGCGTAGGAGTCGAGGTAGGGCAGGACCACGTCGGCCAGTTCGGCGAGGAACGCGAACCGCAGGTCGCGGTCGCGCGGCTGCGGCACGACCAGCAGCCGCGGCGCGTCCCGGTCGGTGCCGACCAGCGCGCCCAGCGGGGCGCCGGCCTCACCGGCGGTGGTCAGCGGCACGAACACCAGCGGGCGCTCGGACAGCCGCCGGTGCCGGACGGTGGCGGCGGGCTGGGCGCGGCCGGTGGCGACGGCCTCCAGCCGGGCCAGGGCGGTGATCAGGGACACATCGCCCCCAGGGCCTCCCGGCGCAGCTCCGCGGCCCGGCGCAGCGCGGCGACGGCCGGGTCCCGGGGATCGCCGGCCTCGCCGCGGGCCGCCGCCAGGACGTCCTCGACGGCGCTCAGCCCGCCCAGCTCGGCCCGCACCGACCGGCCCAGCGCGGTGACCGCACCGGCCGCGCGGGAGCGGTCGCGGCAGTGGAACGCGAGCTCGCAGGCGGCCAGGCACTCGGGTGCGTACGCGGCGGGGACCGCCTCGACGGCCTCCGTGAGCTGCTCGGCGGGCAGCTCGGGGGAGAAGCAGACGCCGTCGGGCAGGGCGTCGGCGATCTCCTGGATCCGGGTGAGGCGCGCGAGCTGGCGGCGGGTGACGGCGCGCTGCTTGCGCACGTCCACGGCGGACGCGGTGGGCAGGTTGGAGAAGTCCTTGGGGCAGACCAGGAGCACCCGGTGGCGCACGCGCGGGGCGGGCTCCAGGCGGGCGGCGACCTCTTCGAGGGCCAGCACGTACACGGCGGCCTGCCGGGCGGCGGCGCCGACCTTCGCGGGGTCCGCCGCGCCGTCCAGCATCGGGAAGGACTTGATCTCCACGACCGTCCAGCTGCCGTCCGGGTGGACCACCACCGCGTCGGGCTCGAGGAAGGCGGCGGAGCCCGCCACGTCGAGGGCGATCATCGGGTGGTCGAGGAGCGTCCAGCCGCCGGCCCGGCCCGCGTCGGCGGCTTCCGCCGCGGACGCCGCTGCTTCGCGCAGCGCCAGCGCCGTGCGGGCGGTGCGGCCCTCGGGGCCGATCGCGGACAGGTCGGGAACGGCCGCGCCGGAGGGCGGCGGCGCGGCGGGGTCCAGCCGTTCGTGCACCAGCCGCAGCAGTTCCGCGCCGCCGTCCGCCTTCACCTTCGCCTCGAAGGCGTTGCCTCGGGTGAGGGCGAACTGGGACTGGCCGAAGGCCGACGGCGAACCCAGCGCGCCCGCCAGGGCCGCCTTGTCGACACCGGCGCCGTCGAGGATGGCGCGCCGCTTGCAGCCCGGGTTCGCGGCGAGCGCGGCGAGGGCGCGGGCGTCCAGCGCCTTGGCCGGTGTGTCGGGGCCGCGCAGCTCAGCGAGCCGCTGCCGGAGCGCCGTCCCCCGCTTCCGAGGGGGTGGCGTCCGGTTCGACTCCGGGGCGGAGCCGTGACTCGCGCTGCCGTGGAATTCGCTCACCCGGGGAAGTCTGGCATCCGCCACTGACAACCGAGGCCGAAGGGGCGGGAGAGTCCGCCGGGAGAGCCGGGGCGAGCGCCGGGACGCGGGAGGCGAACCACGCCCGGGCCCGGTCCGCGGCGCGCATCGCCCACGGCGCCAGCAGCAGTCCGACGCCCATCACGGCCGCGCCTGCGGCCGCGTCGAGGAAGTAGTGGTTGGCGGTGCCCATCACCACGAGCGTGGTCACCAGCGGGTAGACGACGGCCGCCGTCTTCGTCAGGCGCGTGTTGCCGTGGCGCCACAGCATCACACCGCACCACAGGGCCCAGCCCACGTGCAGGCTCGGCATGGCCGCGTACTGGTTGGTCATGCCGCCCATGCCGCGCGGCGCGCTGGCCTCGCCGCCCCACCAGCCGTACGAGCTGTACTGGGCCATCGTGTCCACGAAACCGTGCCCGGCCGACAGCAGCCGCGGCGGGCAGGTGGGCATCAGCGTGAAGCCGATGAGACCGATGAAGGTGGACGCCATCAGCCAGGTGCGGGCCGCCCGGTAGTGCAGCGTCCGCGACCGGAACAGCCAGACCAGGATCGCGGGTGTGACCAGGTAGTGCAGCGACGCGTACCAGAAGTCGGCCGGCACGCCGATCCAGGCGTGGGCCGTGAACAGGCGGTTCAGCGGGTGTTCGGCGTTGAGGTAGAAGACCTTCTCCACGCGCAGGATCGCCAGGCCGTGGTCGACGGCGGTGGAGACGTCGCCGCGCGCGAGCAGCCGGCCCGCCGAGTAGCAGAGGTACACCAGCACCAGCAGGGGCAGCTCGGTCCACCAGCGCAGCCGTGTCCGCGGGGCCGCCTCGGTGCCTGGTGTCTCGGTCTGCGGCATCCGATCGCCTCCCCCTTCTGGTCGCTGTCCGGTCGCTGTCCGGTGTCGGTCCGGTCGCCGCGGCGCCGGTGGCGCGGGACGTGCCACTTTACGGCGGGCGGACGCGCCCCTCGCGGGGGGCCCCGGATCTCAAAGACGCTGAGATCGCCCGCCGGGTTGCCCCTGTTCAGGGTGAGCGATGATGGAGGGGATCCGCCCCCGATTTCCTCCCTGGTCCTTCCCAGGGTTCTCCCGGAAAGGTCCCCCATGGCACCGCGCATTCTGCTGGCCCGGCACGGACAGACGGAGTGGTCGCTGTCCGGCAAGCACACCGGCAGGACCGACGTGCCCCTCCTGGAGGAGGGCCGCCGGGGCGCCGAGCTGCTGGGGGAGCGGCTGCACCGGCCGCCCTTCGACGGCCTCGCCGACGCCGAGATACGCACCAGCCCGCTGGTCCGCGCGCGGGAGACGTGCGCGCTCGCAGGCTTCGGCGAGCGGGCCGGGGTCTGGGACACCCTGATGGAGTGGCACTACGGCGCCTACGAGGGGATGACCCCCGCGGAGATCCAGGCCGTCCGGCCCGGGTGGCTCATCTGGCGCGACGGCGTCCCCGAGGGGGAGACCCTGGACGAGGTGACGGCCCGCGCGGACGAGGTCGTCGCCTGGGCCCGTTCGGCCGACCGGGACGTGCTGGTCTTCGCCCACGGGCACATCCTCCGCTCCATCGGGGCACGCTGGCTGGGTCTGCCGCTGGACTTCGCGGCGCGGATCCGTCTGAACCCGACGTCGGTGTCGATCCTGGGCTGGGCCTACGGCGAGCCGGCGATCGAGAGCTGGAACGACCTCGGTCACCTCGTCTGACCCCGGGCACGGACCGCGTGCCCGGAGGCGTGCGCGGAGGCGGGGCGGGCCAGGGCAGCAGTACGGGGGCAGGGACGCGCGGCCCGGGTCGCGGCCCGCGAGACCGCGGCTCACACCGTCCGCGGCGTCGAGGCGTGCCGCTCGAGGAACGCGGAGACGCCGCCCGCCCTCCGGTGCGGCAGCAGCACCCGCGCCGTCCCCGCCAGCATGGTCTGGATCCGTGACGACTGGACCTGCTCCAGCAGATCCAGAACCCGCAGTCCGGCCACCGCGGCCTCGTCGGGACGTCCCCCGCGCGCGAGGTCGTCGGCCAGCTCGGCCGTGTACAGGGCGATGTTCCGGGTGAAGTGCGGGTCCTGGAGGTCCGCGGCCCGTCTCGCGTGCCGGGCCGCGCGCGGCCAGTCGCCGAGCGCTGACCAGCACTGCGCCGTGAGCCCCTCCAGCTCGGCCTCGCCGTAGAAGCTCATCCACTCGGGGTCGTGGTCGCAGCGGCCGCGGTCGTAGAGGGCCTGTGCGCGGACGAGCGCCTGCTCGCAGCCGGTCCGGTCGGCGAGCCCCGCCCAGCCGCCCGCCTCGCGCAGCGCCAGCAGCGACATCAGCCGGGGCGAGCCCAGCGGGCGGGCGACGCGCTGGGCGGCCTGGGCGGCGCGGACGGCCTCGCGGGGGCGGCCCGCGTCCCGAGCGAGGAACGCCGTGTTGCAGAAGGCGTGCGCCTCCAGCGCGTCGTCCCCGGTCACCCGGGCGGTCGCCAGGGCCTCGGCGTAGTGCGAGCGCGCGTCGTCGAACCGGCCCGAGTCGTGCGCCAGCCAGCCCACCGAGATGGCGAGCTCCCCGGCGCCCGAGTGGAGCCGGTCGGCCGTCGTCTGACGGGTGGTCCCGGCGTCCAGCAGCGCGAAGGCGGCGCGCAGCGGAGCGGCCGCGCGCCGGTAGAGGCCGTCGGCCCCGTGCCGGTCGTCCAGCAGCCGGATTCTGCGGACCGCTTCTTCGAGTGCGCCCGCCTCGCTCGATCCCGCGCGACGGCTCCGGCGGGCCGCCGCCGAAGCGCCGTGGGCGAGGACGAAGGGGCCCAGGGTGGCGGCGGCCATGGTGGCGCCTCCGCCGGTCATGAATGCGCGACGCAGCACGTCGCTCTCCTCGTGGTCGTGGTGCATGTCGTACGGGTCCTGCGTTTCATACGGCTCGTGCGCCCGGCGCGTCTCATCCGTGTGCCGCTCGTCACCGGTGGCGAGCGCCGGTTCCGCGGGGTGAGCGCGGGGGGCGTCCTCGGCTCCGCGCGCCCCTCGGCCGCGTACGGACGAGCGGGGCGCGAACCCCAGATCGGCGAGTGTGCGGCCGGGGAACATGTGCAGGAACACCCGCTCGTAGGCGTAGTTGGGGCAGCGGATCTCGCCCGCCTCGACCCGCCCGATGTAGCGCGCGTCGCAGCTGACCCGCTCGCCGATCTCGCGCGCGGCCCGCCGTACGAGCGCGGCGAACTCGGCCGGCGAGCGCTGTCCGCGCAGCTGCCGGAAGACGGAGTTGGGCCGTGCCGGCCGGTCGGGCCGAGCTGGGGTCACCGTTGACGACGCCATGGCCGGGTCCTCTCGTGCGAACCGTCGAACCATGCCGGACCAGGGGTGAGTTGTCCGAGTGGCACCCTTGTTCCCGGCGGGCAAGAACGTACCTGCTGTGGTCGGGCCGCCATGCGGTGTTTGGCTACAAAACGGATATCTCATCCGCGATCTGCCATGAACTGCCATCCTTTGCGGCGGACTTCCGCCGTAGCCCTTGACGCCGTGACGCGTTGAGCCTTGTGGACTACAGGCGGGCTGTGCGGTGGAGGCCGGAATGGAGACCAGTCAGAGCAACGATCGTCGTATGCCGTCGGTGGAGGCATGCGACCTGGTGACGGTGGGGACCCGGCAGGGGTTGGAGGCGGTGGACATCCTGCGGCGCGGGGCGTCCGGGGACGGGGTGGGTCCCGTTCTTCACGACGGCGGCGGCGCCACCCTCGGCTTCGTGGTGCCGCCCGGCACAGCGGCGGCGTGGGACGTGCCGGGCAGCGTCTGCACCAGAACCGGCGAACGGGGACTGAGACCCGCCCCCGAGCCGCCCGTCGAAGGCTCGGACTGGCTGGTGCCCCCCGGCGAGGCGGACCTCGCGACCGATCCGGCGGTGCTGCGCCGGGCGCTCGGCGAGGCGGCCCGGCTGATCGAGGCGGCGGACAGCTGCCGTTAGGCCGTGTCCGACCTGGAGCGGAACCCGGCCCGGGGCCGTGGGCGGCCCTCCGGACGCCGGCCGCGCGGCAAGCCGTCGGGGCCTGCGAAAATGCTGTCATGGGAAAGCCCAGGAACACCCGGCGCGAGCGGGACGCCGACACCGTCGTCGAGCCCGTCGACGGCGGACTCGCGCAGCTCGTACCCGACCGGGACCGGGCGCGGGCCTGGACGCTGCTCATCGACGGCGCCCCCCAGTCGCACGTCGACCTCGACGATCCCCGCTACCTCTCCTTCGAGTACCAGCGGCGCCTCGGACATGTCATCGACCTCGCCGCCCCGGCCGGCAGGCCCCTGCACGCCGTGCACCTCGGCGGTGGCGCGTTCACCCTCGCCCGGTACGTCGCCGCCACCCGCCCCCGCTCCACCCAGCAGGTCGTCGAACGCGACGCCGCCCTCGTCCGACTGGTGCGCCGGGAACTGCCGTTGGACCCGGGCGCGCGGATCAGGGTCAGGTCCCTCGACGCGCGGGAAGGTCTCGCCAAGGTGCCGGACGGATGGGCCGATCTCGTCGTGGCCGATGTGTTCAGCGGCGCCAGGACCCCCGCCCACCTCACCTCGACCGAGTTCCTCGACGAGGTCCGCAGGGCGCTGAGGCCCGGCGGGGTCTACGCCGCCAACCTGGCCGACGGACCGCCGCTCGCGCATCTGCGCGGCCAGATCGCCACCGCCGCCGCCCGGTTCCCCGAGCTCGCGCTGGTCGCCGACCCGACCGTGCTGCGGCGCAAGCGGTTCGGCAACGCCGTGCTCGTCGCCTCCGACCTGCCGCTGCCGATCGCCGAACTGACCCGCCGGGCCGCCTCCGATCCGCACCCCGGCCGGGTCGAGCACGGCCGGGCGCTGACCGACTTCACCGGAGGCGCGGTGGCGGTGGTGGACGCGTCGGCGGTGGCCTCGCCCGCGCCGCCGCCCTCGGTGTTCCGCTGACGCGGCCGCCCTCGCGCAGCGGGCGATCGGTCCGGCTCACGGTCCGGGCTTCGTTCCGGGCTTCGTTCCGGCGTCAGTACGTCCCCACCTCCACCCGGGGCGGACCGTCGTGCCAGGTGCAGAACACCGAGACCCGGTCCGCGCCGGAGCTGAACTCCACCCGGATCCACGACTCGGTCTTCCACACCTGCATCGACCAGGCCGCGCCCGGGGTGGCCGAGACCAGCGTCGCCGAGGTCTTCCCGAGGTCGAACACGACCCGCCCGCCGTCGGTGTCGTAGCTCCGGACGCTGCTCCCCGCCGCACCGGAGGCGCCGGGGCCGCTCGGAGAGGGGCTGCCGGCCGTCGCCGTGTCCGACGGGGTGGGCACGACGGGCGTGCGGCCCGGCCCGCGGGACGCACCGGCCGAAGGACCGGCCGACGGTCCGGGACTGCTCGCGGACGCGGCCGGCGGCTTCGGCTCCCGCACGGCCGCGTCGGCCACCAGCGGCAGGGCGCGCGGCGGGTCGTAGGCCGTGCCCGCCATCACCGTGTGGACGCCCCACCACGACAGCGTGACCGCCGCGCCCGTGGCGAGCGACCAGGCCAGTACGTGTACGAGTCCTCTGCGCATCGCCGCCATCTTGCCCCACGCGCCTCACCCGTGTCCCCGGTCGTTCCGTCCGCGGAGCCCCCCGGACCCACCGGTTCCGCACAGACGCCGAGTTGTCCACAGGCCCGGATGACGTCCGTCCGCATGGCGTAGGTTGCGGCGCATGGCAAGTGTGCTCGTGGTCGAGGACGACCAGTTCGTACGCTCGGCGCTCATCCGGCATCTGACCGACGCCGCGCACACGGTGCGCAGCGTGGGCACGGCGCTGGAGGCGTTGCGCGAGGTCGCCCACTTCTCCTTCGACGTGGTCGTCCTCGACCTCGGGCTGCCCGATCTGGACGGCTCCGAAGCCCTGAAGATGCTGCGCGGCATCACGGACGTGCCGGTCATCATCGCCACCGCGCGCGACGACGAGTCGGAGATCGTCCGGCTCCTCAACGCGGGCGCGGACGACTACCTGACCAAGCCGTTCTCGGTGGAGCACCTGTCGGCCCGGATGGCGGCCGTGCTGCGCCGCTCGCGCGCCGGCGCCGGGGAGGCGGCGCCGTCCGCCGTCCTGCGGGTCGGCGGGCTGACCGTGGACCCGCTGCGCCGTCAGGCCGAGCTGGACGGCGTGCGGCTCGACCTGACCCGCCGCGAGTTCGACCTGCTGGCGTTCCTGGCCGGCCGGCCAGGCGTCGTGGTGGCGCGCCGGGAACTGCTGGCCGAGGTGTGGCAGCAGGCCTACGGCGACGACCAGACCATCGACGTCCATCTGTCCTGGCTGCGGCGCAAGCTGGGCGAGACGGCGGCGCGGCCGCGCTATCTGCACACGCTGCGCGGCGTCGGCGTGAAGCTGGAGCCGCCCGCCTGCGGCCCCGGGGGATCGGAGCCGCCGCGATGAGGTGGGCACTGGTCAAGGTGTGTCTGGCGGTCACCACGATGGTCGTGATCGCCTTCGCGGTCCCGCTGGGGCTCGTCGTCAAGGAGATGGCCCGGGACCGGGCGTTCTCCAACGCGGAGCGGGTGGCCGCGGTCGTCGTCCCGGCGCTGTCCATCACCACCGACCGCGATCAGCTGGAGCGGGTGGTGGCCGCGGCGGGGTCCGACGACGGGATGGCGGTGCACCTGCCGGCAGGGGAGGGCCGCGCCGCCGTCGACCTCGGCCGGCAGCGCGCGGACGCCGCCGACGTCGCGGCGGTGCGGAAGCTGGGCCGGGCGTCCATGGCGGAGGTCCCCGGCGGTTCCGTGCTGCTCCAGCCGGTCGCGCTGAGCCTGGGAACAGCGGTGATCGAGGTGTACGTCCCGGAGTCCGAGGTGAGCAACGGCGTCGCCACCGCCTGGGCCGTGCTGGCGGCGGTCGGGGCCGCGCTGGTCGTCGGGTCGGTAGCGGTCGCCGACCGGCTGGGCGTGCGGATGGTGCAGCCGGCCAGGCGGCTCGTCGAGGGGGCGCACGAGCTGGGGGAGGGGAAGCTGGGGGCGAGGGTGCCGGAGGAGGGGCCGAGCGAACTGCGCCTCGCCGCCGTGGCGTTCAACTCGATGGCCGATCAGGTCGTCCGACTGCTGGCGAACGAACGGGAGTTGGCGGCGGACCTGTCCCACCGTCTGCGGACCCCGCTGACGGTGCTCCGGCTCAACGCGGCCTCCCTCGGCGACTCCCCGGCCGCCGAGCAGACCCGCGCGGCCGTCGCCCAGCTGGAACGCGAGGTGGACGCCATCATCCGCACCGCGCGGGAGGCCAAGCCGCAGACGGCGGCCGCAGGTCCCGGCGCGGGCTGCGACGCAGCGGAGGTGGTCCGGGAACGGATGGAGTTCTGGTCGGCGCTCGCGGAGGACGAGGGCCGCAAGGTGCGCACCGCCGGCGTCGACCGCCCGGTCCGCATCCCCGTGGCCCGCTCCGACCTCGCGGCCGCCCTGGACGCGCTCCTCGGCAACGTCTTCCGCCACACCCCGCAGGGCACCGCCTTCGCGGTCGACGTCCACAACGCCGAGGACGCGGTGATCGTCCTGGTCTCCGACGCCGGCCCGGGCATCCCCGACCCGGTCAAGGCGATGGCCCGCGGCCGGGGGTCCGGGACCGCCGGCTCCACCGGTCTCGGCCTGGACATCGTCCGCCGGCTCGCCGAGTCCACGGGCGGCGACGTCCGTATCGGCTCCTCGGTGCTGGGCGGCACGGAGGTCCGCCTCTGGATCCAGTCGACCGACCGCCGGCCGGCCCGCAAGGGCCACCGAGGCACCGTCCGCAGACGAAGACGGACCGCGCTCCGGTGACGACGGCCGACGCCCGGGCCGGACCCCCGGCCGCGGGCCGGACGTTCTCCGAGGCGTTCGCCGCCTGCAGGCAGTGCGCCGCCGCCCGTCACGCAGAGGG